>NZ_QTMG01000011.1:0-152847 GCF_003635435.1 Parabacteroides sp. AF21-43
TACTCCCCAAGTAGCCTCACCCCACCTTTGGCATATAATTATATACATTCTCAAAGCAAGACTTATTTACCACCGTCATTTTCTCCAAGGAGAAACTTCTTAGATAAATCTGGGTTGTCTTGATGGATTTATGCCCCAATAACTCGCTGATCATCTCAATGGGGACATTTTGCTCCTTCAATGCCATGGCGAAGGAATGACGGATCGTGTAGGAAGTCACATCCGAGGTTATTCCGGCAACCTCCTTCAACGTCTTCAAGTTCCGGTTAAACCGGGACAAGGCCGCATTGTATTCGAGATATTCCTCATGACCGTTCTTCGTCCCACTTAAAAAAGGAAATAAATAGCCCGAGCTTCCGGCCCTCTCACCTGCCAGCTCCTTATACATAGCCTCCGCCGTATCCAAGACCTCCAACCGCATAGAGGTCCCGGTCTTCTGGCGATTGTAATCCAATATGCCGTTCTTGATATTACCCCTATTCAAATGGGCGAAATCAACGAACGACATTCCCCCATATTGAAACATCAAGCAAAGGGCCAGTTGTGTCTTCCTCAACTTCTCTCCTTTTACCGGGACAGTCATCAGGCGATTCAAATCCCCCAGAGGCAAGGATTTCTTGCGCTGGCTTTCCACACCCGTAAAAACCCCCTTGAATAATGAAGGGATAAACGCCGCCTCGCCATTCTCCACCGCCTTGTTATAGATACAACGCAAACGGCGGATATACGTGGAGACCGTATTACGCATGCAGCCTTTCTCCAACAAATAAGCCTCGTACCGGCGAAGAGTATCCTTATTTATATATGTATATGGGATACGATCCGTCCCGCTATACCGTATAAAAGAGTTCATCGCATCCTGATAACTTTTCGCCGAGGAATACCGTCCTTCCTTTTGTAACAGACTTATATACTCTCGCATCCCTTCCACCAAATCTTTCTCATCCATATCTCTCTATTTTAAATTCCAACTGAAAACAAACACGCAAAGTTAGACATCTTGACGATTACTAACTCTCAAACAAGCATTTACAATTAAAACATCCTCATATATTTTTTTCACTGTAAAGAGTCATTTATTTCATAGTTATGACTTTTTATTTCATAGTTATGATTTTTCCAAATCATAACTATGAAATTTTCAATACAAAAAAACATATAAAAACGTGGATCTAAATCTATCGTCCGGAAATGCCACAACTACGAATTTCTCACTTCAGACTGGATAGAAATTTCAAATTAAAAGTTAAAGCACAGATTGTCGAAAAAATAAAAATCCTAAAATATGAACGTTTTCAAACTTTTTAGAGGCTCTCTATGTTTATTATGAGATAAAAATAAAAACCTATGCGATTTAAACTAATAGGCCTCATCTGTCTTATAATGCAGTGTAATTTATCTTGCACTCAACACATTATAAACAAAGAAACCGTCCAGACTTTGGATTTACACCGCTATATGGGGAAATGGTTTGAAATAGTACGCTTTGATCATCGCTTTGAGCATAATCTCGTAGGGGCTACCGTGGAATACTCATTTCTCCCGAATGGAGATATAGAAGTTGTTAACAGCGGATATTGGGGTAATTTTTCCGGTTCCTTCAAACGAGCGAAAGGTATAGCCAAAATAACAGATCCTACGTGTCCTAGTAAATTAAAAGTGTGTTTCTTTATGCGGTTCTACGCCGAGTACAACATTATGGAAATTGACGAGGATAATTACTCATACGCTCTCGTAGGCAGTAATACCTCAGACTATTTATGGCTACTTAGTCGTACGCCTACACTCCCAGAAGAGGCTATTCTCTTTTTATTGACTAAGGCCAAAGAAAGAGGATATAACACATCAATGCTCAAATGGGTCAAACAAAAACATGAAAATCAAAAATAATTTCTTCAAATTTCGCTATAAGCATTGAAAATATTCAACTTATGGCTAATTTTGTTGTTATAATATAAAAAGCGTTGTTTTATGAAAAAAATATTACAAGAGTTTAAGCAGTTCGCCATGCGAGGTAACGTAGTGGACATGGCGGTAGGTATCATTATCGGTGGTGCCTTTGGAAAGATCGTATCTTCTATCGTAGCGGATCTGATCATGCCGGCGGTAGGTTTACTTGTAGGTGGCGTCAATTTCACGGATTTAAAAATCACCTTGAAGCACGCTGTAATGGAGGGAGACAAGGTGATCTCTCCGGCGGTCTCCATTAACTACGGAAATTTCATACAAGTGACACTGGATTTTATAATCATTGCTTTCGCCGTCTTTTTACTTGTCAAAGGCGTTAATGCTTTAAGCAAGAAGAAGGAAGAAGCCCCGAAAGCTCCGGTCGCTCCCCCTGCGGATATCCAATTACTTACCGAGATTAGGGATTTACTGAAAAATAACAAATAAACACCAACCTTATTGGTTGACTTGCTGTTTCATAATTACAAAAAATAATGTTTTAACTCATAAAAAGTAGTAGTTATGAAAAATGTATTATTCGGTTTAGCCGTAGGTGTAGTTGTTGGTTACGTACTTCGCAGGATGGAAGATCAAGGACAGTTCGAATGTCTGGAGAACGAACTCCACGGTCTTACAGATAAGGCGAAGAAAAAAGTAAAGGACGTGGTAGACACGGGTAAAAATCAAGTCGAATACGTCAAAGACAGAGTAGAACATATGGTTGAAAAACCTAAAAGTAATTAATCTACCTCCCTGTTATTAGGGTAAGAAAAAGAAGCTATCACAAAAAAAGTCAATGATAGCTTCTTTTTTTTCATTTTAGATGTAACGTTTTTTCAACTCCATTCGTCTTATAAGAAAAGAGTATAAATTAATTACACTTCATATGAGAACAAGAATGATGGCCTTATTTGCGTTGATCGCTTTTTGCGCAATGTCTATCGAGGCGAAGAAAGTAAAAGGAAATGGGGATATTATCACGAAAGAAATCTCCGTCAGAGACTATTCAGCGATAAAAGTCGGCTCAACCGCCATGGGGTATAGCGACAGTTGGTTCAGCCTATTCAGCCGTGGGGGAAATCCGTCGTACGTTTTCGGATATACGCAAGGAGAATCAGCGTCCTTACGAATCACGATCGACGAGAACTTATATCCTTATATAAACGTTCAAGTAAAAAACGAAGAACTTTCAATCTCCACAGAGAATGGTACACAATTAAGCCCTACCCGATTTAAAATAGAGGGCACTTCCAAGAAGCTGAAAAAAATCCAAATGTCCGGTTGTATGGATTTTGTCCTGAGAAGCGCTTTATCCGGAGATGATCTGGAAATTATAGCGACAAGGGGTAGCGACGTGAAAATGGAGCAGCCAATCAACGTATCCAATTGCATAATTGAGGCGACCAGCGGTAGCGATATCATCATCAACGATCTTACTACCCGAATAATACGAGGCCGTGCCAGCGGAGGTAGCGATCTCAAGCTTACGGGAAAAGCGGAGAACGGCGAATATTCCGCCTCAGGTGGCTCCGATATCAAGGCTTATGATCTTATCTTAAACCAGTTGGAATGTTCCGCCAGTGGTGGTTCCGATATTTATACACACGTAACCGATTATATCAAGGCTTCGGCAAGCGGAGGTAGTGATGTACATTACAAAGGTTCGGCAAGATCGGATACATCCACTTCCGGAGGAAGCGATATTATAAAAGAGGGTAATTAACACCCTCTTTTTTCACACTCTTACACATTGAATTTTATAACAAAAGTACTTCCTTTTCCAACCGCGCTATCAACAGAAAGCGTTCCTCCATGAGCTTCTACGAAGTCTTTACTGATAGCCAACCCTAGGCCACTCCCTTGTACCTTCGTTCCCGGCACACGGAAATAGCGATCGAATATACTTTGATGATATCGGGGATCAATACCCTTACCGAAATCTTGCACATAGATCTCCACGCTATGATCTTGCTGGCGGGCACCGATTATGATACGGCCATTCTCCGGGGTATAATGAATTGCGTTCGACAATAGATTCGTCAAGACCCACGCGATTTTCTCGCTATCCACAAAAAGCTTGGAAATCTTCTCCGGGTATTCCACCTCTATATGGCAATTGAAGCGATCAGCTTGCACTTGGTTCGCCTTTATCGCATACTCGATCAATTCGATCGGTTTGGTTATTTTCGGATTCAATTGTAGCTTGCCAGCCTCCACCTGCGTCATTTTCAATAGCTCACTGGTTATTTCCAGTAATCGATTACTACTTTCCTTGATACTTTCCGCCAGTGCTTTTTGCTCGTCGTTCATGGCTCCCACACGGGCATCCTCCAACAATTTCAGGCTCATCATGATCGCCGATATCGGAGTTTTCAATTCATGGGAGATCGTCGAGATAAAAGTGGTCTTAGCGGAATCCAACTCCTTAAACTCCGTGATGTTCTTCAATAAGATCACATCGCCCACATACTCCTCCGCCTCGCCATTCTCCGACACACGGATCGGTATATATTGCACTTGAAAATAACTTTCCTTATTATCCGCGTAAATTTTAAGCGGCTCTTTTTTCTCGCTCGGCTGGATCAGTTCCCGAACTAACCTGCGAAGCAAATCGTTCCGTAAGGATAATTCCGAGGCAGACTTTCCGATCACGTTTTCCCGCTTGAGATTCAAGATCGTCAAAGCCTCGTTATTGGCGAAAAGAATCTTACGATCCCGATCCAAGCCTATGATTGGCTCCGTGATACTATTCACGATAGCCTCTATATATTTCTTTCCTTGGATAATATCCGCCAACGTACTTTTCCGGTATTCCGTAAGCCGTTCCGCCATCCGGTTAAAGGATTTCGCTACCCCCTCGAATTCATCATATTTAGCGAGATCCAAGCGTTTTTCGTAATTATGGTTAGCGATCTCCATGATACCGTCCATCAACATACGGATAGGGGTATTTATCGAACGGGGGAAACGTATTAAAAAAGCGAAAGCGACCACCATACAAGAGAGGCCAATCCCCCAAATCCAAAATAAAGCCTTTTGAGACGTAGACTCCGCCACTTGGCTTTTCCTGTAGATAGAAGCCATATTCAAACTCATGACTTGATTTAAGGCGAGACGTACACGACGGATATTCTCCTCATTACGCTCTTTCGCCAATTGCTCGTATTGAGCGACTAGATGTGAGGTGGCCACGTTCTCATCGACCTCCGTGATATTCTTTTTCTGTAGCCCTAGGTTTTTCTCGAAATCTGCTTGAGCCGAAGGATCGCTATCGATTCGTTCCAGTGCATCCAGCATCCGGCGTGAATAGAGTAAAGAATTATAATTATCGGCCAATATGTTCCTTGTGTCGGCAGACATATCGGAGATGTTCTTTACCGATAGACCTCCCAGCAAAACGATCATGGCAAACAGCAGCCCGATTCCGTATCTTAGTTTTGTTTTAATCTTCAGACTCATAGGTGATGTATTTTAAGCGATTATTATTAAGTTTACGTTCAGCAAAGATAAAATATTTAGCAATGTCCGTTTCTCCTTGCATATCTTCAAGATGCTTTCGGGTATACATAAATGCAGAATATGAGACTAAAGCCCATACTCCTCAATCTTCCGATAAAGAGTAGTGAGGCCTATACCTAGAAGGCGGGAAGTTTCGGTTTTATTGCCTTTTGTGTATTTGAGCACTTTTTGGATATGCATTTTCTCTACGCCACTCAGGTCAAAACCGCTATAAGATTCCGTACTCGCCGCAGAGGAGGTTTGCATATTCAAAGGGAGAGCATCCAAGGTTAAGGTATCTCCATCGGCAATAATCAGGCTACGCTCAATTGCATTACGCAACTCACGTACGTTACCTTTCCAAGCTCGTTTTTTCAGGGCATCTATATATTCGGGCGAAATTGTTCGGATATTCTTTCCCATCTTGGAGGAAAAAGCAGAAACAAAGGCTTTTATATGGAGAGGGATATCCTCGACCCGTTCACGAAGCGCGGGAAGATGGATCTGGAAAACGGAAAGCCGATAAAATAGATCTTCCCGGAAATGCCCTTGCTCGATCTCTTTCTCTAAATCACGGTTGGTAGCGGCAATAATGCGTACATCCACTTTCGTAGGTTTCGTATCGCCGATCTTGATAAACTCCCCGGTCTCAAGGATACGGAGCAATTTCGCTTGCAAGTCGAAAGCCATTTCCCCGATCTCATCCAAGAAGATCGTACCTCCGGAAGCTTCCTCAAACAAGCCTTTTGTCTCTTTCAAAGCACCGGTAAAAGCCCCCGCTTTATGACCGAACATCTCGCTTTCCAATAAATCCCGACTAAAAGAGGAACAATTGATAGCGACAAAAGACTTCCCTTTCCGGGAACTATGTTGATGGATGGATTGAGCAAAGACCTCTTTTCCCGTACCGGTCTCACCAGTCAACAGAACTGGAACCTCCGTAGCCGAGACTTTCTGAGCCAACGCTATCGCCGCTTGGATAGCGGGTGATTTACCGACAATCGTATCAAACGAATATTGCCTCCCGACGGACGTAGCTTCCTTCTTTTGCTGTTGATAAGCGGCAGAAGCTTTCTCCATCGCTTTGGCTACCAGAGGAATGATCTTATTATTATCATCCCCTTTCGTAATATAATCGAAGGCTCCATTCTTGATTGCCTGTACGCCATCCGGAATATTACCATGCGCGGTAAGTAGGATGATCTCGGATAGAGGGCGGAGTTTCTTTAAGTCCGACACCAAATCCACGCCATTACCATCCGGCAAGAACACATCGCACAATACCACCTCCGGCGAATGTTGCTCCATCTGCCTCAGCCCCGCCTTACAAGTAGCAGCCTGTAAAACCTCGTATCCCTCCAAACCGATAATGCGTGAAAGTAAACCTAAAATCTGCTTCTCGTCGTCAATAATTAAAACTTTGCCCATACACCGGAGTTATTTGTTTGGGCACAAATGTACGCTTTTTACCTTTTTCCCAAAAGCATTAAAGCATACATGTTAACGCCGTCTTATTTAAAATCGTCACCTTTCTCCTTGTAATGCTGATAAATCCCTCATCCACCAATCTCCCGATTTCCTTCGATAAAGCCGGGCGGGTAACACCAAAATACTCTGCTAACTGCTCTTGGGTATGTTCTAGTTCCACGACATTCGAATCCTTTTGCTGATGTTCGAATAAGTAATAAATAAAGCGGTTCCGGATGCCACGAAACGAAAGCACCTTCAAACGAGTCATCGTACATTTATTACAGCTAGTACTGACGCAAAGGAAATTATGCAGGAATAACGGCATAGAATGCATTAAGGTAAATACAGACTCCTTGGTGCCCTTAAGCAATACCACATCCTCGTCGACGGTAAAAGTAGCGGGGAATTGGTTTTTCTCGGAAAAGATATGAGGCGTAGCGAACGTGCGTGGAGCCTGTATCGTCTCCACGCGCACGATGTTACCTGATACGTCCAAAACATCCACGTTCAATTTTCCCTCCAATAAAACATGAAGGGCGTTACAAGTCGTCCCTTGATGAATTATGGTTTTTCCTTTTGGATGCTCCTCTACTGTATATTCAAGTTTATCCAAAAACTCTTCCCGCATCTTAAGCGTAAAATTCTTAAAAAGCGGGATTTTAAACATATCGGTTATATCCATCGTATCTTGTTTTGAAAAAAGGTTTACTCCTGCAAATATACCCTTTTCCTTGAGAACTGTTACCATTTCGTCGCGAATATAGTTGGATTAATATTTATTGATAACCAACCCCAATCTTGCCAATGAGACGGATTTCCACCCTTCACGGCCTTCATGGTATTCGTACCCAACATCGTAGAATATCCCGCGGATAATTTCACGTCTTTCATAATTACCCAATCCACTTGGAAATCCAATTCCGAACCTAAACCTTTACTCAATTTATCATTACCTTCGTATACGTCGCCCGTGATGGAGAAATAATGATAGGCTAAAGACAGGTTTACCTTGGAAGAAGGTTTATAAGCTACATTTATCTGATTATCCCATAAACCCGGATTCAATCCGTTGACAAAAGAGGAGGCGTAGAAATAATCCATGGCACCATAAAACTTATGATGGGTTCCGTACAGAGGATCAAACGCCTTATATTTCCCGTCGGCCCCATCCGAGCCACTCAGATAATCACTACCTACACCGATCTTCCATTGCGGATCGATTTGATAAGCGGCGTTTACCGCCCATAAGAAAGCGGAAACATCCCGTCCGCTTTTCGTCTTGCCGAATTGATAATAGATAGTACCACCTATCGTCCAGTTACTAGGCGTATAGATCAGGTTCGTTCCTAAGGTTTGCAGGTATTTTGTATCCGAGTTTTGTTTCTCGGCATCACCGCCTTCCATCCCTAAGTTCATAAACAAGAAGGATGCATTAAAACTCTTGTCGAAGAGATGCTTATACCAAAGGGTTTGCATCGTTTTATAGGGTTGCGCACCCGGAGCGTAATACGTTCCTCCGATCGTTTTCTCATCATTCTGGTTGAATGCGAGAATTAAATGCAGTTGGTTATTCGTGTTCTCGTAGCCTAGCTTCAAAGCATCATGATAACGACCGGCCACGTTCCAATCCAACGCCCCCATGATACGCTCGTCATCGTATACCAATGACTGGCGACCTAACTTAGCGAAGAAACCCGATCCGAAATCCAGCTTCGCCCACGCCTCATTCAAGATAAAACGGCCATTCTTATCGATCTGAGGATCCTGTCCCCATACTCCAACATGTTGCGCGGACAAGCCGATAGACAAACGATCCCGCTCATACCCCAAAGAAAGGCGGGCACGGTTATTGATAAACCCGGTGGACTCGGCATCTTTAGGCCGGGGGAATAAGACCCCGTTCCGGTACTCGGCTCTCGGACGTATCTGTACTTTCATCGAGAACGTGTTCTCTTTCGTATTTTGTGTTTCTTCCGCTTGCGCGAAAAGGGCCACGGAGAGCAAGCCCGCTACTAAAACAACTAGTTTTTTCATATACCTCTGATTTTAATTATTCCATATTATAAGTATGTACACTATATCCTTGCGCGGAGGGTAGATAATTCACGCCAACCCAACACACCTGTAGCAAAAGAAAAGAGAAAACCAAAAGCCCCAACGCCGCTGAATAACGCAAGCGGTGGTGAAGGCGATAATGGATATAAATCAAGTACCCCAACCAAGTGGCAGCCGCCCATGTCTCCTTCGGGTCCCAATTCCAATAATGCCCCCACGCCTCCTTGGCCCATAAAGCGCCGAACAGCATCCCAATCGTGAGAAAGGCCATACCGACATATACCAAGTTATCGCATAAACTCATCATCCCCTCGTCAATCCCCTTCTTCCTCGCACGGATCAGCAGGTAAATGGCGATAAGGGCAGCGGCGCCCAGCATGGCGTAAGAGAACATATAGACTATCACGTGCGGAGCGAACCACGGGCTTTGCAAAGCGGGCATCAAGGTCTTGTTATGTATCTCCGGCTTAAACAGATTGACACAGATAAAGACAAAGGCCAACAATGTACTAAAGGAAAGTATCCATTTATACCGCCAACGGACATAAGTGATCACGCCCGCCACCGGCAAGAAGAAAGAATACCATAGACGAGTCTCTCCCATCGTGCGCAAGGGCGGCCTCTCCAACGAGATCCACATCCCTATGATAAAAGCGGAGAATATAGCCAAGCCAAACACGGTCCAAGCGACAGCCCCCTTGGAAAAAGAAGGACGATAAGCCAACCATGCCCCACCTATCCAGCAAAATAACGCCGGAGCGGCGAAATAAATAAAGTAACTCCAATCCATACTATTCTTTTTTTACAGGAGCGGATAGGAATAATCCGATCGCCCCGGCTATCATCATTAAGATCCCTGTATAAACGATCGGCAACCATGGATCTCTCACCAACTCAAATACACTCATCCGGCTCCATTTACCTTTCGTCTCGTCGTAACTCAATTGGTAGATTTTCCATCCGGCAATAGAGAGTGGCTTATTCACCTCGATACATGCCTCCTTGGTCTGTTTATCTTTCGTATAGACCATTACGTCCGAGGCAAAGCGTCTCGGTTCCCGTTCCGGCATCACCATACTGACCTCATCATCCAGTTGGAGCGATATGTATGGAAAGATATAGCTGCCACAACTCACCCAGCCTTCCTTCTGCCGTCCGGTAAGTTCGTTACGTGCTTTTACGTATAAAGCGGTGGTCGCCCCCTCGGAGTGAAATTCCACGAAGTTTACCGTATCCTGCCCCATCACGCAAGCCGCCATCGGTAGTGAACGGGTAACCTCAACCTTCCAGCCTTGCAGGTTTCCGGCTAAGGGAATTTCCTCCACCAATATGTTCTCGGGTTGCTTTTCAGGAAGCGCTTTTCCGGTCGTATTGTCGATTAGCATTAACTTAGGAGGATATTCATCAATCGTAAACGAACGAAGCTCGATCGCAAGCGGTAGTTCTATCATCTCGTTCTTCTCGTCCGAAGCCCTCCACTCAGGATTCTCCAGCGGAACCGTCATCCGTAAACGGCGTAAATCCCCGTTTCCCAAGATCGCCGCCAGCAGCGTGATAAATAAACCGACATGGTTCAGCATAAACGGAACATCCCTCCAGCGAAACGATACGATACGCTTCAATGTGACAAAGCCCAAGACAAACAAGAAATAGAGAAACAGCAGGATAAAAGGCCACGACATCGTAATCCGCTCGATACCCGGACCCACAAATCCCATAACCAACACAACTGACAAAAGAGCCGATAAAGAGGTAATGCTCGCCGTTAACCCGGAAAACCACTGGACAACCGTGATTTTCCGGCCAACAACAAACCCTATACATAGAACCAACAGAAAAATCAATCCTCCGGCCACATTCACCGGATATTGGAACAACCCTGCCTGAACCGGGCCGGTGATCAGTTGCAAGCCAAATCCCGTAATCAGTAAACCGGCACAGATGACCCAGCCTTCAGCATATCCCCAAGGTTGTTTCCACATAATCAAATGTTCTTCGCTAAACGATTATTTTCTTGCGCCTCTTTCACCCATTGAGGAACGATTGTATTTAGGAATTTTTCCTTGGCGGTACGTTCAGCGGCCATATCCAAACCGATATATTGCTGAGCCTTTTCTTTCGTAGAGAAGTCCGGCATCGGAACATCATCCGTATAACCTAATTTCGCTAACACTTTCGCGGTAGCCAGACGAGCCTGCATCGCCTTATCCAATCCATTGCCTAATATCCTTTGAATCTCTTGCGGAGCGTGAAACGCGCCACCATGAGAAGCCACGCCGAAATCCCAACGCCATTGTGCCTGACGGATCAATTTCAATACATCTTTCATCTGATCCTCGGTAGCTCCCTTATCCCACGCGAACTTCGCCTCTACATGCGCTTTCGCTAACTCGGTCTCCAAACGGTTACGCATCTCATTCGCCTTATTCTGACGCTCGTACACATTATTG
This sequence comes from Parabacteroides sp. AF21-43, assembly GCF_003635435.1. Lineage (NCBI taxonomy): Bacteria > Pseudomonadati > Bacteroidota > Bacteroidia > Bacteroidales > Tannerellaceae > Parabacteroides > Parabacteroides sp. AF21-43. The sequence goes on from NZ_QTMG01000011.1 coordinate 11,421, forward strand.
CGTAAAGTCTCCTCGCTCTCACGGTGGCAAACCTGACACGTACGGTCGATCATAGCCAACGGGCTTTGGATATGGTGGTCACTATATTTCACGCCCCCCTCGCTCTTATACGGCATATGGCAATCGGCGCAAGATACACCCCGCTGCGCATGGATACCCATCTGGGAGATCTCATAATCCGGATGCTGTGCCTTTAAAATCGGAGCACGGCTTAGCTTATGCGTATAATCGGCGAAACCGGCCTCATCGTAATAAGCCTCCATATCCTCAACCGTAGAACCTTTATCCCAAGGGAAAGTCAAGTATTTGCCATCGCCCTTGAAATAATATTCCACGTGGCATTGCGCGCAAACCAAGGAACGCATCTCTTGCTGGGTCGCTTTCGTGATGTCCTTGCCTTGACGCTGGAAAGCCTCGATCAAAGCCGGGCGACTGATATGCAGGTTCATATTCTCCGGCTCATGGCAATCGGCGCAACCGATCGGATTCACGATCTCTTTACCCAGAGAAGCCCATTTGCCCTTATAGAAATTATCCACGCCCATCGCTTGCATCATACGGGGAACATCCGGGCTTTTACAAGTCCAGCAAGTAGCCGGTTGCGGCCCCTCGTTCTCTGTCATCGGAGCGCCTACACGCAACGTGTTACGCATATCCTCGATCGCATGCATATGCCCTCTCGGGGTAGAATAATCCTTAGAGAAAGCGTAACCAGCCCAAAGGATCACCATTTCCGGACGAGCCTCCAGCACATCGACCGCCTGATTCCCGTTGTATAAACTCTTGAAACTCGTATCCGCCGTAGCTTCCCAAGTCTGGTACTCACGTGGATAATTCGGTTCGAACTTATCATTGCGAGCCTCGATTCCTGTGATCTCCGTCTTCTTATTATTCATTACGCTAGTGACCTCCGCATGTCTCTCGTTCACGGAAGCAGCGATCATACCCAAAACAAAAACAACGACCATGGTTCCTCCAAACAGCAACCAACCTTGCCATGATTTTAATTTCTTTTCCATAACTATACTGATTTATTATTATTTACTTAGCATATCTTTTAACCAGTCCGGCGATACGGACTTCGGATAAGGCACCAACGCATTCGGTGTAGAAGACAGGCTGTTCATACCTCCGTGTGGCACCTCGCGATGGCAATCCCAGCAAGCTTTCCCTTCTCCCGCCATTGCCATCTCATGATCGATCCTTCCGGTATTCACGAATTCCGTATTCAACTGCGTATGGCAACGGATACAGTTATTCATGATTACCTCCGCGCTCTCGTCGATCGCCTGTATCACTTGCGGTTCCCCTCGCATCATGAATACCGAGGCATGGCGCATTCCGTCCATACCTTTGAAGAACCACTTCTTCACGGCGTTCTCGTGCGGCACATGGCAGTCGTTGCAAGTGGCGTTACGGCTGTGCGAGCTATGATTCCATGTAGCATAATAAGGGCCCATAATGTGGCAATTCACGCAAGTAGCCGGGTCGTCGGACAAATAAGTCCACGCCCGGGAAGCATATAAGGTATAAGACCCCAGCCCGCAAAGGACACCTCCGGCTATGATAGCGGCTAGTTTCCAAGTTCTTGTCGGGAACAGCGTTTGTATTATTTCTCTTATTTTCATACCGCTGATTCTTTAATATTGGTTTATGAGACACAAATATCCTAAACTTGCGTGTAGGAAATTGTAATAAATATTACATTGCACGAAATTTTATGCGTAAAATGAAAAGATTGTTATTTATCTCGGTCTCCGCACTCCTTTTATGTTCTTCGTGCGTGAGTAAAAAGAAATACCTCCTTGCCGAGAACGGCCGGTTGGAGGCGATCGGACGTGGCGACGCCTTGAAGGAGGAATTGATTAAATGCAAGGACGATAACGACGCGCTCAACAACCGGATCGCCGCCTTGATAAGGGATACGACCACAATGGGGCGTGATATCCGTAATTACCAGACCATGTTGAATACCAATATGGGTGAGCAGGACAAACTGAATGCCTTGTTACAGCAAAAGATGAGTGAGCTGGACGAGCGTGAGCGTACCATCAACGAGCTACAGGATATGATGAACGCACAGAACGCGAAGGTACAGAATCTGTTGAGTAGCGTGAAAGACGCTTTGCTGGGTTTCAACAGTGATGAGCTGACCGTAACCGAGAAGAATGGTAAAGTATATGTAGCCATGTCGGATAAGCTTCTGTTCCAATCGGGTAGCGCAAAGGTCGATAAACGAGGCAAGGAAGCGTTGGCTAAGTTGGCCGAGGTGTTGAATAAGCAAAACGATATAGACGTTTATATAGAGGGCCATACGGACAGCAAGCCGATCAATACCGCCCAATTCAAGGATAATTGGGATCTAAGCGTGATCCGTGCGACCTCCGTAGTGCGTATCCTTACCAAGGACTACGGGGTGAATCCGCTACAGATACAACCTTGTGGTCGTGGGGAGTTTATGCCGGTCGCTGATAACGAGACCGCCGATGGACGTAGCAAGAACCGCCGTACGGAGATCATCATGGCTCCGAAGTTGGATAAGTTGATGCAGATGTTGCAGTGATAATGATATTGTCAAGCTCCGGGTATTATCTACTGCCGGAGCTTGGCTAAAAACATTCCGTTCACTCTTCTAAATGATAGACAACACATCGATACCTCAATTCCGATGGTTTACAAGGAATCCATACATCCATATCCTCTCCATTTACAGAACGAATGATATGGAGTAGAGCCGTATCATAAATATCCGTCCTTTCTCCGACAGAGACCGATCCACTTTGAGCGCACGACCGGACATGGAACTGAATATCCGCAAGATCATATACCTCAGACCTAAGATAAGGATAAAAACCTATTATTGAGCTCAATGTATCCTCCCAAACCCAAATACTATTTCCATCATCCTGATACGTATATTCCGTCCTTACCACATAGGACTTATAGGTGTAAGAACCCGTATAACCAAACTCATCCCCTACGTTATAAGGCAAACGTCCTTCACTAGTAGCCAGCTCATGCGCAAGAGTGAACCCTACAATATCCAAGGTATCACCACTTACGATCTCTATCGTCGGTTCAGAATGCAAATCATCCTTACCGAGATCCACCACCCGTGAGCAAGCCACATTAAGGCCCATCATAAAAGTCAGATATATAACAATTAAATGTCTCATATCATTCTATATTTTTTAATTGATCAAAGTCTTCTATTCGGAGATAACGCCACCGCAACTCCTCCGGTCGTACAGGAAGCCAGCGATCGATCTTCTCTCCATCTGAGTTCTTCTCTACATATATTAAATAGGTACACGCCAGCACTTGCTTCTTATCCTTTTGCACGCCAAACGTACTGATAACGAAGCCATACGAACTCAAATCCTCCGAGAATCCAGCTTTCTCATCCCAAAAGTGTCCTATACCTATGTCATAAATGCTATCTTCCAATAAAACCACCCTTGCCTCATACGAGAAATAGAGATAAGAGGCATTCATATCAAACTCTCGCGCAACATCCCCGGGCAATGTTCCCCATTTCGCGTCATACGCCTCACAAGCCGTGAAGCCCTTCACCAATATGGAATCCATCCCTAAGTCACCCCCCAGATGAATCGTATCCGGCCTTGAATATAAAGTCATCTGATTAGCGATTTTAACCTCATCATCCCCACAACCAGCCAGAAATAGAGCTATAAATAGCCCACACAAAAACAAACCTTTATTCATATCCACTCTCTTTTATTTTATTTAAAATGAAAACGATATAGATAAGCAGATATTACTTGAGCGTAACATTTATCCCATGAAACCCAAGCCTTCATACACAAGCCATACTGGTTTATTATCCGGATTCCATAAGTAAAAAACAGCATTCCAAATTTATCGATTACATTTGATAGCGAAATACAAGATATACAAGAAAGCGATCAACGGGACGATGAAACCCAGCGCCATATTCTCCTCGCCGATATATCCCATCAGCATCGGACTGAAAGCGCCGCCGGCGACTCCCATCACGATATAAGAAGAGGCTTTCTTGGTATAAACGCCCATACCTTCCAGCCCCAAGGCGAAAATCGTAGGGAACATGATGGACATGAAGAAAAAGGATAAATAAAGAGCGTATAGCGAAAGCGTACCTACGGAAGCCACCACCAAAGCCATACAAACGGCACTCAACAAAGAATACCAAGTCAGCAAGCGGCCCGGAGCCAACCACTTCATCGTAAAACTACCGCTCAAACGCCCGATCATAAACAAGGCCATTCCACCGAATGCCAAAATACGAGACGCTCGCAAATTACTGATACCCGGGTCCATCTCCGTCACGTAATTAATAAAGAACCCGAAGATTCCCGTCTGCGCGGCGCAATAACAGAATTGGGCGACCACGGAACGTACAAACTGCCTACGTTTCCATAGGGAGGCAGCGGGTTTCTCCTCGACAATAGCGGTCACCTCCTCCTCTTCTTCCGGCTTAATCTCCGGCAACTTCGTGAAAAAGAAAAGCAACGCTACGAACAAGACGATACCACCTACCAAGATATAAGGTTTAGTCAACGCCATCGAATCTCCCTCCGATGCCCCGAATATCAACAAACCACCTACCAATGGCCCCAATATCCAACCTAATCCATTAAAAGACTGGGATAAGTTCAGCCGTTGCGCAGCGGAAGCGGACGGCCCCAATATCGTAGAATAAGGATTCGCCGCCGTCTCCAAGATACAAAGCCCGCAAGCGATCACAAACAAGGCGATCAGGAAAGGCGTAGCCGAATGCAAAAAAGCCGCCGGGATAAACCCGAAAGCTCCGATAGCGAACAATAGCAAACCCATGATAATCCCTTTCCTATATCCGTAACGTTTCATGAACGCCCCCGCCGGCAACGCCATCAAGAAATAAGCGATATACGTAGAGAATTGCACCAAACCGCTCTCTGCCTTGGTCATCGTGAAGACTCCTTGAAAATGCTTGTTCAGCACATCCAAGAGTCCGTGGGCGAATCCCCAAAGCAAAAACAAACTCGTGATCAAGATAAACGGGACCAAATAAGATTTCCCTCCCGGGGCGGCCACCAGCAACTGTTTCTTTTGTTTTTCCATCCTTCCGTCTATTTACTCGCGCCCGGCAATTTAAACATACATTCCATTAACTGCCATTTCTCCGACGAGGAACTTCCCGGAACGGCTTTCTGATACTTCGCCACGAAGTCCTCCCATTCCGCTTGCTTATCCATCGTCGCCAAACGGGCGAACGACGCATCCCAATCAAAATCATCGGGCGTCTCCACGATCATGAACAACCGGGTTCCCAAACGGTAAATCTCCATATTCAAGATCCCTACCGCACGGATTCCTTCCGGTATCTCCGGCCAGATATGTTCCGGCGAATGCCAATAGCAATACTCTTTTATCAACTGCTCGTCCTCTTTCAGATCCAAGGTCTGACAATATCTTTTCATAACATTGTTTTTAAAATGAAGTCGCGAAGGTACAAAAGTATCCTTAATCCAGATAAACATCTTCGCCCGGATGCTTATAATAGGCATACATCCGTTGGATCTGCTCCGGCAGCACACGCTCCAAGGACAACGGGGGCAACTCCTCCAATCGAAAGAAGCCTTTCCCCAAGATATCGAAGGTCTCGGTAAACGACCCGCCCTTCAACTCGCAAAGGATAAAAAACTTATATACATAATAAGGTATAGCGGGATGCGGATGCTTGCTCATATCCATCACGGCCAGCAAGCGGACCGGAAGCACATCCAAGCCCGTCTCCTCTTTCACCTCTTTCGCCGCTACCTCTTTCGGGGAATACCCCACATCGCTCCATCCGCCGGGCAACGACCAACATCCGTCCATTTTCTCACGGACCAGCAAAATCTCGTCTTTCTCGTTAAAGACAACCGCACGGATATCGACTTTCGGGGTTACATACTCTTGGGCCGGGCGGTAACCACTCGCCACATCATCGGGCTTCAATCCGGTAGCCAGAGCCGTTATTTCATCACTTAGGCGGCTCAACTCTTCATAACGTTCCGTATCGTACTCGCTTAATGAATAAACCAACCCCGTCTGAGACAAGGCCCGGATACGTTGGGCCAATAAAATCAATTCCTTACTTCTAGACATACAATTTTACTGTTTTAGATAACATGATCCTATGATATAGTTAATATGATTGGCGGAATCTCTCCGCAAGTCTATCGCCTCCAAAATAATGGCGGATGAATCCAGATCGATCCGGAGAAGATCGGGATAGACGGACTCTGGGATAGGAGCCAGCTGCGAAAGCCCGACTTTCCGCAATTGCCCGTCCAAAAAACCATCATAGGATTTTTGATAGACCAAGACATCCTCTTCATCGAAAACCGCAATCGTATCATTCTCCGCCACTAACCGAGCAGCATCGCTCATTTTATAACTCCGTAAGCTCGCCATTGTATTATATCCCCGGATATCAACCGGCTTATCCGAGGAAATATGAATATACTCCACCTCCCAAGACTTCTTTATCGGATCATCTTTTCGAGACATTTGGGAGATATGTTCAATATTTTTGGCCGTCATCCCCGGGATATAAGTTACGCTCGCCAGCAAAAGGATCGCCCAACAGGCTACGTATAAATAAGATGCCCAACGTTTGACGGAAAATAAAACGGCAGCCCCGGTCAATATCAACCCCACGACAACTAAATAAACCCTTGGTTCGGTAAACCCATACTCACGAATCCGATAAAGCGTGCCTATCCAAAACATCACCAACGCCGGAAACACGGCAAGGCTGGCATGATCATAAAACCAATCGTAATACCTCCGGGTAAGAAATACCTGACATCCTTTTAATATAAACACAGCGGCAGTAAAACTTACCACTATAGAAGCAACCGCTCCCTTAGGCAATGACCACAGGACAGCGATCTTAATAAAATACAGATACAAGATCACCGCATAAATAAGCAATGCCGGAGAAAGCACATAGTTTAGCAAAACATCAAATAGCTTGCTCTTGAAAGGAAGCCAAGATCGCTCCCTTCGTTCATTAAACATCAAGAACAATAGTGGGAAAATGATGCTAAAAACGACAAAGGCCGTATAAGCGATTATTCTTTCTGCCTCATCTTGCCAGATCTCGAAAGTATATTGGATTGACTTATAGATCGATCCGGATAACAGATAAATAACCACCGAAAGCCCGCCCGCATATAAAAGCGACCGGACAAAGAAAAGCGTATTTTCCACAAAGCGCTTGTTATCTTTCATCCATCCACTTCCCAAATAAACGAGTATCACAATGATCAACGAAACCAGATGCGTAGAAGAGAAAGATCGCTCTACCGGCATCATTAAAAAAGGAATCCATAACAACGCCGAGAAATAATACAACAAACGTCTCCTCATCCTCGCGCAACACCTGTTCAAGGTATAAACAAACAAGAAAACAACTGGCATATACTGTAGTACCATGTCGAAAAAACTACCCTCGCTTTCATAATCATAACATCCCATCGCACAGGCCAAAACCGAAAGCGACACCTCTACCGGATGGCTCTGTACCGCAGCTTTCATTCGCAGTCCAAACAGCTCTATCTTTTTTCTCATATACGAACCGATTTACTATTAAAAACGTCTAAAGATAAAAGTTATTATCCAACCCGTCATTCTATCGTGCCAAAATAACGTATATTATGCCAATATTACAGATTTCCGTTTCATTGTATTTTATTCCAGTTTCTAAAAGATATTATTCCCTGCACCCGCATCCCCCGAATCATAAGTTCCCCATGCGTGGGTTAAACCTTATTCAATCTCTTTTATCCGCATTAACACACACATTATCAGATTGGCATGCCATTTGAAGTATCTATAGCGAATTCGAGATTAAAAAGGACGAGTTCAGAAATAAGAATAGTAAATAGAATGTTTAACTAATAATTGGAGGACTGTATTATGACACCGATGAGAAGAAGTCAAAATTGGTTACCGTATGTATTCAATGATTTATTTGACAACGACTGGATGATAAAAGCAAACTCTACAGCTCCAGCCATCAACGTGATAGAATCCGATAAGGATTATCGAGTTGAGGTAGCCGCTCCCGGTATGACGAAGAATGATTTCAACATCAAGATCGATGAGAACAACAACTTGGTCGTATCTATGGAGAAAAAAGAAGAAAAGAATGAGGATAAGAAAGACGGACGCTATCTGAGACGCGAATTCTCTTATAGCAAGTTCCAACAAACCATGGTTTTGCCTGACAATGTAGAGAAAGACAAGATTGAGGCGAAGGTTGAGAACGGCGTCTTGAGTATCAGCATACCGAAAAGAACTGAGGAAGAGGCTAAAATGGCCGAGAAAGTAATCGAGATCAAATAACCTCGATACACTTTCCTTCGTAAAAACTCAACAAAACCGATAATGGCTTGTTCTATTTATAAACAACATAAAATAGAATAAGCCATTATGATTTTAAGCAGAAAATTATCAGATGCTCTCAACGAGCAAATCAACATGGAGATGTGGTCATCCAACCTATATTTATCCATGTCGGTACATTTCACTCAGATAGGGCTGGATGGTTTTGCGCATTGGACGTTAAAACAATCGCAAGAGGAACTTGAACATGCCTATAAAATGATCGATTACTCAATCAAGCGTGGCGGACAAGTGACGATCGGAGTAGTTAATTCCGTTCCTACAGCATGGGGAGAGCCGTTGGAGATTTTCCAGCATATCTACGAGCATGAGGTGCATGTATCCGGATCAATCGACAAGATTGTCGATATCGCTTCCGAAGAGAAAGACAAGGCGACACAAGATTTCCTATGGGGCTTCGTCCGAGAGCAGGTAGAGGAAGAGGCTACAGCGAAAAATATTGTCGAGAAACTTAAATTATACGGAGAACATCATGCCGTATTAATGGATCATCGATTAGGAAAAAGATAAACGAATACCTGCTTGTCATGCCTATAAATGGACCTAAAAAGCCATGTCGTCTTCTTGGGATGGCATGGCTTTTTTATAGAGGTCAAAGCCCTAAAGCCTGACGAATCGCCTCACTCCACAATTCGCCTAACCGGACCGCTCCTTTCTCATTCGGATGAAGATAGAACACTCCGGAGTTACCCTTCTCCGCTTGGAAATCTGTCAAATGGTTTTCCTTAAAGTAATCAAATCCCTTCGTATCTCCCAGAAAGACTTGTCCGGGAAAATGAGACGCATAATAATCGACTAATCGTTGTATTTGCGGATAATAATCTTGGAGCCTTCGTAAGCCTTCTTCCAAATATTTAGCCCCATTATACGTATTCGGGCTATACCATAAAGGACGATGTACCACAATACGGCAATTCGGGTATAAAGCTAATAAGCGATTGATAATTGTTTTCATATTCTCATAATACCGCTCGGGCGCTACCGGGCAACCGTTCGTGCCTTCTATCGCGCTATCGTTCGTCCCCAGCATAATAGAGAATACCAAATCCGCCCAAGTCTCATCCTTAAATTTATCGGCAGCACGTACGGCCCACGGGAAAAGCGTATTCGTATCCGGCAAATAATCAACGGTAGTGCATCCGCTCTGTCCTCTATTGGAATACTTGACTGAAGCCACTTCCGGGCACTTGCTTAAAAACAACGCAGCCTTTACAGGAGGCGCATCATGGACAGGCTTCGGTAACCCGGCGCCAAACGTGATACTATTCCCGATAAATACGATATTCACATAACGTTTATTGTTTGCGGCTGAAGCAGACCAACACATAACGATACTTATTAAAATACATATGATTCCCTTAATTTGTCTCATGGCTCCCATTCAATTGATTCTCCTGCGAAGGTAAGAATAATTTGATTATCTCGGGATGTTTTTCAAGCCAAGCACGGGCTGATCGCGATTCCGTACGTGTCCCGTCTTCCATATAATACATCAATTCGCTCAGTTGTTCATCGGTTAACTTAAAGTTCTTGAAAAAAGAGGCTGCATATGGATCTTTCTCAGAGAATCCTTTCGTAGCGATAACCTCGATATGCTCCGAGTCTCCAAATTCCTCTTTCGGGTCTTCCAAGAATTTTAACGGATAACGTGAGAACATCCAATGAGGGGTCCATCCGGTAACCACGATCCATTCGTTCGCATCAATCGATTTCTTCAAGAAAGCAACCATCGTAGCCCCACTGGAAGATTTCAAATCAAAATCCAAAGAATAATCTTGAACCGCCTTATCCGCCGAGTTCATCAAACCGGCACCGGCATCGATCCCTATAATCTCACCTTTAAACTGATCTTTATGGGCATTCAAATCCTCGATGGAACGAATGGTAACGTACTCCGGAACTACCAAGCCCAATTTCGCATGCTCATAAACCGTTCCGAGTGTCTCAAGCCGGTCACCGTATTGTTCCATATAATCCGCATGGGTCACCGGTAACCATGCATCCATGAACACATCCGCTTTTCCCGAAGCGACAGAAGTAAAGATCGGGGCGATATCCGCATTTTTTAATGTTACCCGATATCCTTGATCCTCTAATATCACTTTGGCTAAGTTGGTCATAGCGATGCCCTCCGCCCAATTAGCGTACGCTATCGATATTTTCTTTCGATCCTTGCTATCCACACAACTGAAAATAAATTGTAAGGTCACTAAAAGCATACAGCATCCAATAATAATCGTAAATCGTCTCATATATCTATTTCTTTCTTTTCTATGTTTCTTATTTCTTTTGTTTATTCACTTTACCTTTCGCCCAGCCCTGCGTAATACGGTCCAAGATAATAGCCAAGATAACGACCGCTATACCTCCTTCGAAACCTAAACCTATTTTCATTTGGGTAATTCCTCGCAAGACAATCTCACCCAATCCTCCTGCCGAGATCATGGCCGCTATAACTACCATAGAAAGTGAAAGCATGATCGTTTGATTCACTCCCGTCATGATCGTAGGCAAAGCCAATGGCAATTGCACCTTATAAAGCAACTGAGAGGAAGTAGCGCCAAATGAGCGGGTAGCCTCCACAATATCGGCCGGGACTTGACGGATTCCCAGATCGGTCAGCCGTACAACCGGAGGCATGGCGAAAATCACCGTTGCGAAAGCGCCGGGTACCGGTCCCAAACCAAAAAACAAAACGGCTGGTATCAAGTAGACGAAAGCCGGCATCGTTTGCATCAAATCCAAGACCGGATGGATGATCTTATCCGCCCGATCACTGCGTGCGGTCCAAATTCCTAACGGAACTCCGATCATCAAGGCGATGATGGTAGAAGACAGTACCAAGGCCAAAGTCTGCATCGTTTCCACCCAGAAACCCATTCCGTAAATTAACAATAGACCCAATGCCGTGAACACGCCGACTCCTTTTCCTGCCTTGAACCAAGCCAACAATGCCAAGCCCAAAATCATCACATAAAACGGAATCCAAGTCAGCCCATCTTGAAAAGCATCGATAAATCCTCCGACCCCATCATTTATCACATCAAAAAAACGAGCGAAATGCTCAGTCAGCCAATTAATGGCAATCTCTATATATTTTCCTATATTTATCATAATTCTATCGCATTTTGAACAATTTGATCTATTTCCTCTTTATCCTTCCCCGTCATCTCGATTATAATCGATGAAGTAGAAACCAAGCCAGCCAATTGGTTGGCCTCATTAACGACCGGTAAGGCCTGCCGGATCTCCGGTAACAAAGGAAGCATATCCTCAACCGTCGTGTTTTCCAGAACCGAAGGCACCTCTTTCATCACAATCGATGAGAGATCATGATTCCCCGCTTTCCGAAGAGCCAAGACATCTTTCAAACGAACCTCGCCCAGAAATTGCCTATTCCCATCCACGACCGGCAATACATATAAGTTTTTCTCTTTCATTTTCCTCAACACGGTCTCCGGGCCATCTTTACGGATACGAGCGACAACCGGCTGGGTTATCATAATCGATGAGGCCGTAACGATACGTCCACGATCTACATTTTCCGTAAATCTAGAGACATAATGATTGGCCGGATCTGTCAAGATCTCCTCAGGGGTACCTACTTGCACGACCTCCCCGTCTTTCATAATGGCGATACGATCCCCCAACTTAATCGCCTCGTCAAGATCATGCGTAATAAAGATGATCGTTTTTTGCATCTTCTCTTGTAGTTTCAATAGCTCATCCTGCATCTGTACACGGATCAATGGATCTAAGGCAGAAAAAGCCTCATCCATCAAGAGCACCTCGGGATCATTCGAGATCGCACGGGCCAATCCGACACGTTGCTGCATACCTCCAGACAACTCGCTAACCTTCTGGTTCTCGTATCCTTTTAACCCTACTAGGGCTACACTTTCCACAGCTTTCTGGTCTCTTTCTTTTTTAGGAACCCCTTGTAACTCCAAGCCAAAAGCGATATTACTCAATACCGTGCGATGGGGCAGCAATCCAAAATGCTGGAAAACCATAGCCATTTCCTTACGCCGTATATCCAATAATTCTTTATCCGAGGAAGTCGTTATGTTTTTTCCGTTGATAAAGACTTCTCCCAAAGAGGGTTCGTTCAATCGGTTAATACAACGTAACAGCGTAGATTTTCCACTTCCGGAAAGTCCCATTATCACAAATAACTCCCCTTCCTCAATCTTTAGGTTCGCATTACGTACAGCTACCGTGCAACCCGTTTCTTTCAAAATGTTTTGTTTACTTTTTCCCGCTACTAGCATTCTTTTCGCACGCATTTTCTCCGGGCCGAAAAGAATAGATAAATTCTTTATTTCTATTTTCGTCATATAAAATCCTTGATTACAGGTATGATACAAAAAGATTAGGCCATAAGTCCAGAATTTCTTATGGCAAAACATAAACCAAAAGCATGTATAAGTTAATGCTTATTATGGAAATTGACTACAACCTAAATCATCTCTTATATAGACAACCGAATTTCAAAGAGTATTGTTCACTAGTTTTTCCAACTATTGGGTCTTTTCATAGGTAAAGTGAAAATAAATGTAGAACCAAATCCTTCTTCGGAAATCACTGAAATATTACCGCCCATTTTTAATACCAGACCTTTACAAATTGCTAATCCCAATCCAACTCCTTGCTCAAAATCGCTTAATTGCACGAATCGGGCAAAGATATTATCCAATTCATCCTTAGGAATGCCACAACCTGTATCCGAGACATAAAACTTAATCATTTTCTCCTCAGCCTCAATTGTATATCCAAACCAGATACGACCTTTTTTAGTATGCTTAACCGCATTCGTCAATAAATTCATGCAGATTTGCCATAATCGATTTCGATCTATATTAAATATGATATCGGGACATGCATCCAAGGTCATTTCCACCCCTTCCGGTCTACGTAATTGTATGGAGTTATATAGATCTTTCATAAAGGAAGGTAAATAAACATCCATATAAGTAAACGTCATCATATCAGACTCGATTCTGGAAATATCCAAAACATCATTTACTATACTTAAAAGTAAATCATTGTTCATCTTGATCAAACTAATATAATTTTGGCGCAATTCCGAATCCTCCTCCACTCCTAACAAATCAGAGAAACCGACAATAGCGTTCAACGGCGTACGGATCTCATGGGTCATATTCGCTAAGAAAGTAGACTTAAGCATATCCGCCTCCTCCGCTTTTTCCTTGGCACGGATCAAGTCTTCCTCAAACTCCAATCGTTCTTGATCATCGATCATACAACCAACAATCAAATTCGGGAAGCCATTCTCATCTTTCTCATGCGTCTTACCGATCACCTCATAGATCCGATAGGTGTTATCATCGTTCTTTAGACGAAAATCTATTTTATATTCATCCAATTTATTCGTACGGATCGTATTGAATAGATAGAAAAAGTCACCAGAATCGTCCGGGTGACGAAGTTGCGGCAAAGCCTGACAGATGAACTGATTACGTTTCAATAAACTATTGGTCGTGCCATAAAACTGGAAACAACGGTTACAATGTACTTTATCGCAAGACTTAAACCGGCTGAAATTAAAAGAATAAGTCGTAATCTTGCTATTCTGCAAAGCAAGCTCCATCATCATCCGGCTTTCGGACAACTTACTGCTTAACGCCTCATTCGCTTTCTCCTGCTCAACGAGCTCCGATACATTCCGTATATAAATAATCACATACCGGTCATGTACAGGTACCAACCGTAGTTTAAAATAAACGATCGGAGCGTTATGTCCCGGAATCGATAAATCTAAATTCATGATCTCCGACTTATTCAAGCAACTTTGCACAATCGCGGCCACACGACGCTTAGTCTCATCCGGATAAATGAAACCCGGAAGATCATCGATACGCCGATTGATCGACTCCGGCGTTATACAAGTCTCCACAGCATAAGCGATAATCCGCTCTACGATCAATTGCTTGTTTACCAAAAGGATCGTATCTGGAACCGCTTCCGCCATCTTTTGCGACATGTCCGTCAATTCCTTCAATTCCCGGTCATAACCGGCTGCCTCCTGCCCGACCGCCGGATTACCCGTTAATAATAAGGTATATCCAAGAATCTCTCTATTCTCATTCATTGAGGGGATGATAGAATACGGTACAGGCAAAGAACCGGAAACCACGCTTCCCCCACGCAGATATTGTTTTTGAAGATCGGTCAACAAATCTGTACGAAAAAGATTATTTAATAAGAAGTCCGCTTCATTCGTAAAAGGAAATTTCTCGTTTAAGGACTTATTTATATCAATTAGCGCACCGTTTTTATCATACAGAGCACCTCCCATGGGATAATATGTAAAAAAATCTGTCAGCAAACGCTGTTTTACCTCGGAAACCTCCATATACTTTCTTTATTAACATCAATAAGTTACAAAGAAATAAAATCTTTGAAAATCAGAGAAATTTTAAAGCATAAACTTTAGGTCTATTTCACAAGAAAATCAGTCTCTTTACTAAAAAGCAACAACAAACCTTCACTTACGCTTGTTACTTAACAAACAAATTAATTATAATATGAAAGCATTAATAGGTAAAAAGGCACCGGAATTCCACGCTCCGGCAGTAGTGAATGGCAATGAGATCATCGAGGATTTCTCTTTGGAACAATATGTAGGCAAGAAGTATGTAGTCATGTTTTTCTATCCGATGGACTTTACATTCGTTTGCCCGACAGAATTACATGCCTTCCAACAAAAGTTACAGGAATTCGAAAGACGTAACGTAGCGGTGGTTGGTTGCTCCGTCGATTCTCAATTTTCTCATTTCGCATGGTTAAACCAAGATAAGAATAAAGGAGGTATCCATGGGGTGACTTATCCACTCGTATCCGATTTTTCCAAAACCATCTCTGAAAACTTTGGCGTATTGGCCGCTGATTATATTACGAACGAAAGTGGAGAACTTATCTCCAGAGGAAATCCGGTCGCTTACCGGGGTCTGTTCCTGATTGACAAAGAGGGCTTGATCCGTCATTATGTAATCAACGATTTACCATTAGGCCGTAACGTAGACGAGGCTCTCCGTATGGTCGACGCCTTACAGCACTTCGAAGAATATGGCGAGGTTTGCCCGGCAAATTGGTCCAAAGGAAAAGACGCCATGAAAGCGACAAACGCAGGAGTCTCTAATTATTTAAGCCATCATTGATATATTGCAGGAAAGGGGGTTAGGCCCCCTTTTTTTATACTAATTGAGACAATCGTTTACACTTTCCCGAGATATGCGAGATATCTAGACGTAAGATATTAGTCCGGTAAAAAGATTTCTCAATATACTTTTCGCCGATCTCCTTAAACGCCGATGAATATTTATTCACGAGTAGCCGCAAGGCATACCGACGCTCTTCTTCCGGCAAATCCAAATGCATCTCTCCAAAAGCGATAGTGCTCTCGTAACCTGTCGTGAATTTTCCCGGAACGATTTGTGTAGCGCCAACTACCGTGAAACTCACTTTCGGGTTTTCTCGTAGACATTCCAGCTTATACCCTTCCGGAGCGCAATGGAAATAAATAGAATCCCCTTCCTTTACATAATTGATCGGGATTCCATACCCATACCCATTTATCCCCGACATGGCCAAAAAACCATATTCCGCCTCCTCCAATAAACGAATTGCCAACTCATTATCCAAAATCCGGTCTTTTCGTCTGATCTCTCTAAACATAGGTCTAATTTATTTATAAACGAGTATAATACACTAATCGTGGCAAATCTAAAAAAAAATAATATACATTTGCGTCATAAAGTTGACACATGATAAATATTATAGATCTATGAGAGCAAGAATAACCTTATTATTATTCGCCATTCTTTACAGTTTCACTTGTCTGGCACAAACTAATTTTGAAAAACACTTCACGAAGAAAAGTCTCCGGATTGATTTCGCATTGAGTGGAAATTGGGATTTCCAAGCCGCCGCCATACAACAACTCCGGGAAGAACCTGTCTGGGCGGGGCCGGTCAAAAACTTAATCGATCCGTTTGGTTATGGAGGGTATTATATTAATGTATATGATAAAGCCGGTAAAGAGTTGATCTACTCACGAGGATTCAATACGTTATTCGAAGAATGGAGAAGTACGGAGCAAGCGAAGACCGAGACACAATCTTGGACAAATAGCATCTCTATCCCCTATCCGAAAGCTCCTGTCATCATTGAGATTACGGCAAGAGACAAGGCCGACATGCAGTTCCATCCTTTATTGAAACAAGAGATTGATCCGGCCAGTATTTTTATTGACCGGGGGAAACTCAAGGAAAACCGGATCACAAAAATCCAATATAACGGGGATTCCTCCGGGAAAGTAGACCTCGTATTCTTAGCGGAAGGTTATACGGCGGATGAGCAAGAGAAATTCGTAGCTGATGCCAAACGTTTTACGGAGGCATTGTTTAAAACCCCGCCTTATGACACTCGCCGGGAAGATTTCAATGTCTGGGCGGTAGATGCCGTTTCGGAAGAATCGGGAACAGATGTATCCGGTAAAGGTATATTCAAGAATACCGCATTGAATTCCGGCTATTATACGTTTGGGGTAGATCGCTATTTAACCACCCCGGATATGAAATCTATACGTGACGCCGTATGGAACGCTCCTTGCGACGCAATCTTCATCTTGGTAAACACGGACGCTTACGGTGGTGGCGGTATGTATAATTTTTATGCCATGGGAACCGCCGATAACCCACGTACCCCGGTCGTATTCGTTCACGAGTTCGGACATAGTTTCGCCGGCCTAGCCGATGAATACTTCAGTTCCGAGGTCGCTTATCAAGATTTTTATAATTTGAAGTACGAGCCTTGGGAACCGAACATCACGACCTTGGTTAACTTCGATGCTAAATGGAAAGATCTTCTACCGACTAATACACCGATACCTACCCCATTAGATGACGCCCATAAGGATAAGGCAGGCGTATTCGAGGGAGGCGGTTACATCGCTAAAGGCATTTATCGCCCGATGGATCACTGTATGATGCGTGATTACGCTCCATTCTGTCCAGCTTGTAGCCGAGCGATCTTACAGATGATCGATTACTTCACGGATAAACCGATAAAACATTAAAAGGAAAGAGCGGGTACCCTAATAGCTTTGTTACATCAACTATTAAGATACCCGCCAGCACTAACCTATCAACATTTATTTCATCATCGGAACTTCTATCAAAAGAACTTTAGCGTGCTTCAAGACTTCTATCGTAATGCTATCGGTTTCCCAGAATCCGGCCCCGTCACGCTTAGACAGGATCGTATTACTTACCTCCACCTCTCCGTCGATCACGAATAAATAAACCCCATTATTTTCACTATGTAGCTTATACTCCTTTACTTGACCGGCATCTAGGTTTCCTAAAGAGAACCAAGCGTCTTGGTTGATCGACGCAGGAGCGCTACCATCCGGAGCGATGATCAAGGACAACTTATTCTTTTCCGAAGTAACCGGACGCACGTCATAACTGGCATAATGAGGCTTGGTATTCTCCTCACGGGGAAATACCCATATTTGCAAGAACTCCAATTGTTCATTACCGCTGTCGTTGAACTCACTATGCACGATACCGGTACCGGCGCTCATCACCTGAATATCTCCCGGCGTAATCACCTCGCTATTCTTTATGCTATCCCCATGGCGTAAATATCCCTTTAACGGGATGGAGATAACCTCCATATTCTTATGTGGATGCATATCGAATCCCTCACCCGGCGCCACGGAATCATCATTCAATACACGTAGCATCCCGAAATGAACCCTTTCCGGATTGTAATAATTAGCAAAACTAAACGTGTGATGTGTTTTCAACCAACCGTGATTCGCATACCCTCTGGATTGAGCCTTATCAACTACAACTCTCATATTTTCCTCCTTTTTAAATCTACATTAATAACAAATCCATAACTATAAATGTTGCGTGACGCATATTTCGAACATTTCATGTAAACATGTGATTCATATATGAACAGAAATCGCTACTTTTGCGCAATTAAAAAAACTCATCCTGTAAATATAAAATCTTATGGCAATCTACTTAAACGATGTATCGAGAACATTTGGTGAGTATTTACTTATTCCCGGTTTAACCACCAAAGAATGTATTCCCGCAAACGTTTCATTGAAAACGCCGCTTGTGAAATTCAAGTCTGGCGAGAAATCCGCTATTGAATTAAATATTCCTTTCGTTTCCGCGATCATGCAATCGGTTTCCGGCCCTAAACTGGCAATCGAGTTGGCTCGCAACGGAGGACTTTCCTTCATCTTCGGCTCGCAACCGATCGAGAGCCAAGCGGATATGGTTCGCAAAGTAAAGAAATTCAAGGCCGGATTCGTTATCAGCGACTCTAACCTTACGCCCGAGAATACCTTGGCCGACGTGCTTGAGCTAGTCCGCCGGACAGAACATTCTACGATTGGTGTAACAGATGACGGTACGCCTAACGGCAAATTGCTAGGTATGGTAACCAGTCGCGATTACCGTGAAGGCAAAGACCCGATCGACATGAAGGTGAAAGATTTCATGACCCCGTTCGCTAAACTAATCGTTGGCGAGCTAGGCATGACCTTGAAAGAGGCGAACCAGATTATCTGGGATCATAAGTTGAATACATTGCCAATCATCGACAAGGATCAGAAGCTTCAATACTTCGTATTCCGCAAGGACTACGATAGCCACCGTGAGAATCCGAAAGAGTTATCCGGCGGAGATAAGAAATTATTAGTAGGTGCCGGTATCAACACCCGCGACTATAAGGAACGTGTTCCGGCATTGGTAGAGGCTGGCGTTGACGTATTGTGTATCGACTCTTCCGACGGCTATTCCGAATGGCAGTACGAGACCTTGCACTGGATCAAGGATACCTACGGAGACAAGGTACTGGTTGGTGCCGGAAACGTGGTTGACCAAGATGGTTTCAACTACTTGGCTGACGCCGGAGCGGATTTCATCAAGGTAGGTATCGGTGGTGGTTCCATCTGTATCACCCGTGAGCAGAAAGGTATCGGTCGCGGACAGGCTACCGCCTTGATCGACGTAGCGAAAGCTCGTGACGAGTATTTCAAGAGACACGGCGTTTATATCCCTATCTGTAGCGATGGTGGCTTGGTACACGATTACCATATGGTATTAGCGTTGGCTATGGGTGCCGACTTCCTGATGATGGGCCGTTATTTCGCCCGCTTCGACGAGTCTCCTACGAAGAAGATGAAAATCGGAAACAACTTCGTGAAGGAGTATTGGGGTGAGGGATCTAACCGTGCGAAGAACTGGCAGCGCTATGACATGGGTGGAAACGAGTCCTTGAAATTCGAGGAAGGCGTGGACAGCTATGTACCGTATGCCGGAAAATTGAAAGATAATTTAAACGTAACATTGGGTAAGATGATCGCTACGATGTGTAGCTGCGGTTCCATCTCTATCCAAGAGTTGCAGCAGCATGCCAAGATCACGCTTGTCTCCTCTACAAGTATCGTTGAAGGTGGCGCTCACGACGTGATCCTGAAAGAGCAGAATTAATTACAATATGTATTCTAGTAGAGGCGTGGCACGCTACGTCTCTACTATTTACACATTCAAATAATTTACCATGAAAAATCTATTACTTACAGTTATCCTTTTGTGTTTTTGTTTGCCATTCGTAAAAGCCGCCGATCAAAAGATGATCTTAATCTCGACCAACGAGACGGACTTGATTTTACAAGTAGCCCCCAACGGACGGCTCTACCAAACTTATCTGGGAAATAAATTAGTAAACGAATCCGAATTTGAGAACCTCTCATGGAATATCCAAGCCGGAACGGATGGCAGCGTATCAACCCGTGGATGGGAAGTGTATCCTTGTTCAGGAGCGGAGGATTATTTCGAACCGGCTTTCGCCATCCAGCACAACGACGGGAACATGACCAGTATATTCAAGTATGTTTCCAGCGAATCCAAGAAACTAGACAATAACGTTACGGAGACAATCATCTCTCTGAAAGACGACGTATACCCAGTGGAGGCTAAATTGCATTATGTAACTTTCGCTAAAGAAAACGTCATCAAGGCTTGGACCGAGATTCGTCATATGGAGAAAAAACCGGTCACGATTACCCAATACGCTTCCAATATGCTTTATTTCGAGAGTCCTCGCTATGTATTGACCGAGTTTAGCGGTGACTGGGCCAAGGAAGTACAGATGAGCAGCCAAGACTTGAAATTCGGGAAAAAGATTATCGATACGAAACTAGGCTCCCGTGCCGCTATGCACGCTTACCCGTTTTTTGAGATTGGGTTAGGTGCCCCGGCCAGCGAGAATACAGGAGATGTTTTAATGGGAACGATCGGTTGGACTGGAAACTACCGCTTTACGTTCGAGGTAGACAACGCCGGTAACCTTCGTGTCATCTCCGGCATCAATCCCTATGCGTCCGCCTATGAATTGAAGCCGAACGAATGGTTCGTCACCCCTGAGTTTATCTTTACGTTGAGTAACCAAGGAACCGGAAAAGCCAGTCGTGATATCCATGATTGGGCACGTAATTACCAGATCAAGGATGGTAAAGGCGATCGCCTTACCCTACTGAACAACTGGGAATCGACCGGTTTCAATTTCAACGAGAAGAAATTGGAGGAACTAATGAAAGAAGCCAAGCATCTAGGTGTAGATATGTTTTTGCTGGATGATGGTTGGTTCGCTAATAAATACCCTCGTCAAAACGATAAGGCCGGATTGGGCGATTGGGAGGTTACACACGATAAGTTGCCGAACGGCATTCCTCATCTGGTGCAGACCGCTAAAGATGCCGGCGTGAAATTCGGTATCTGGATCGAGCCGGAGATGGTAAACCCCAAGAGCGAACTTTTCGAGAAACACCCGGATTGGGCGATCCATCTACCGAATCGTGAGACTTATTACTACCGCAATCAACTTGTCTTGGACTTAAGTAACCCGAAAGTACAGGATTACGTATTCAGCGTAGTGGATAATATCATGACCGAGAATCCGGATCTGGCTTTCTTCAAATGGGATTGCAACAGCCCGATTACCAATGTCTATTCTCCTTACCTCAAGGAGAAACAGAATCAATTATATATCGATCATGTACGAGGAGTCTATAACGTATTCAAACGGGTAGCCGAAAAATACCCTCACCTACCAATCATGCTTTGTTCCGGTGGTGGAGCCCGCTGTGATTACGAGGCATTGAAATACTTCACGGAATTCTGGTGCAGCGACAACACCGATCCGATCGAGCGTTTGTATATCCAATGGGGATTCTCCCAGTTCTTCCCGGCAAAGGCAATGTGCGCCCACGTGACTAGCTGGAACAAGAATACCTCCATCAAGTTCCGTACCGACGTGGCCATGATGTGTAAGATGGGCTTCGATATCAGCTTGAAGGAAATGAACGAAGACGAGATGAAATATTGCCAAGAAGCGGTTGCCAACTACAAACGTCTAAAGGGCACAATCCTCGACGGCGATCTCTACCGTCTTGTTTCCCCCTACGAGACCAACCATTCATCCGTGATGTACGTGGATAAGGCAAAAAGCAAATCCGTCCTATTCGCTTATGATATCCACCCTCGCTTCGGAGAAAAGACTTTCCCCGTAAAGCTACAAGGATTGGACCCGAATAAGAAATATAAGGTACAAGAGATAAACCTCATGCCGGGCCAGAAATCGACCTTGGTTACCGACGGAGGTACCTTCAGCGGAGATTTCTTGATGAAAATAGGAATGAACGTGTTCTCTACGGCTCATGCCCGTAGCAAGGTCATAGAGCTGACCGAGGTTCATTAACTGTCAATTGTCAACTATCAACAGTCAGCTAAACATGGACATTATCCACGAAATAACCCCACTATCGGAAAAGGATTGCTTCTACATCGTAGACCGACGTAAGACAGAATTTACCTATCCGATCCATTGCCACTTGGAGTACGAGCTCAATTTCATTGAGCACGCTCCGGGGGTAAGGCGTGTGGTCGGTGATTCCGCGGAAGTGATCGGAGAATACGAGTTAGTATTGATAACCGGGAAAGAACTGGAACATGTCTGGGAGCAGAACGCATGTAAATCGCCTCTGATCCATGAGATCACGATCCAGTTCTCTCCCAATCTCTTCGGGAATAATATATTGGAGAAAAACCAATTCAACAGTATCCGGAAAATGTTGGAGAAAGCTCAACGCGGCATCAGTTTCCCGATGTCTTCCATCTTGAAGGTTTACCATTTACTGGAAAAGCTGGTTTCCGAGGAGCAAAGTTTTTATGCGGTCATCAACTTCTTGACCATCTTGTATGAGCTTTCCATCGAGGAGGACTACAAAGTATTGGCTAGTTCCTCGTTCGCTAAAATAACGGATATACATTCCGAGAGTCGTCGTATCCAAAAAGTACAAAATTACATCAACGAGCGATACCAACAGGATATCCGCCTGAACCTACTGGCTGAACTCGTAGGTATGGCCCCTTCCGCTTTCAGCCGTTTCTTCAAGTTGAGGACCGGGAAGACCCTCTCCGACTATATCACCGATATCCGTATCGGTTACGCCGCCCGCATGCTGGTGGACACGCAACGATCCATCGCGGAGATTTGTTATGACTGCGGCTTCAATAACCTCTCGAACTTCAACCGTATCTTTAAGAAAAAGAAAAACTGCTCTCCCAAAGAGTTCCGGGATAACTACAAAAAGACAAAAATCATTGTATAAGAGACCTTTTTAACAGGGATAAATACATATCCCCCCCTATTTCTATACAAAATCCCCCCTTCTCTTTTCCTTCACACATCTATCTTTGCGACCAGTCACAAAGGCTTTCATGCCTACGGCTACCCCATCGATGTGTTAAAAATACACTCCGGCAAAAAAGTATTATTCTTGGATAAAATAGTATTTGAACGCACTTGGGATCCGACGTAATTTTGCGACAGAAATTAACAATACATATTAACAACAAAAAACAATTGCCTATGAGGAAGGACCGAAAATCTAATGTTTTTAGCAGTTAACCGCTAATGACCCTATTGAGTAAATGAATTTTAGTTTAGCCTTATATGATTTAATGTAAAAAATAATGAATTCAACAATTAAGAAAACGACGCTGTTTTTAGGCGCATGTATGGCCTTCCAGCTAGGTGGCATACCACAAATGTTAGCCGCCCCTAGTACTTCGATGGAAGTCATGCAACAAACAAAAAGAATCACTGGTACCGTGAAAGACGCAACAGGAATGGAAGTCATCGGTGCCAATGTTATCGTAAAGGGAACGACGAACGGAGTGATAACCGATTTGGATGGTAAGTTCAGCTTAGAGGCCGCCCCCGGCTCTATCATAGAGATCTCCTACATTGGTTATATGACCCAAGAGATTCCCGTAACCGCCCAAACATCCGACTTACAGATCACCTTGAAAGAGGACTCACAGAGCTTGGACGAGGTAGTGGTAGTAGGCTATGGTGTACAAAAGAAAAAGTTGGTGACAGGTGCGACCGTAGAGGTAAAAGGCGATGAAGTCGCTAAACGTAATACGATCAGCCCACTAAGCGCATTACAGAATCAAAGCCCGGGTGTCAATATCGTGGCTTCTTCCGGTCAGCCGGGTGACGGATTTAAAGTAAACATCCGTGGTGCCGGTACGAATGGAGATACGGCTCCTATCTATGTTATTGATGGTGTGGCCGGGGGCGATATCAATTCCTTGAACCCTGCCGATATCGAGCGTATCGACGTATTAAAGGATGCCGCTTCCTCCGCCATCTATGGTGCCCGTGCGGCGAATGGTGTTATCTTGGTTACCACAAAACAAGGTAAAGAAGGAAAAGTGCAAGTATCCTATGACGGCAACATCGGTTGGCAGAATGTAGTAAAGATGCCGGATATGCTTACCGCCAAAGAATACATGGCCGTTCAAGACCAGATCAACTTCAACGCCGGCGTATCGCCCTTCAATTGGTCACAATACCTAGACGCAGATTTACTGGAATCCTATCAAAACGGTTCCAACCCGGGTACGAACTGGCTGGAGTTACTTCGCAACAAGAACGCGATAACCACATCTCACTCCGTGAACGTGACCGGAGGTTCAGAGCTCTCCAAGTTCTCTACTGGCGTAGGTTATCAGTATCAAGACGGTATTTTCGGTGGTCCGGTTAAATCCGACTACAGCCGCTTCACCATTCGTTTAAATTCCGAGCATATCCTTTGGAAAAACAAGGATCTGGATATCATAAAATTCGGTGAGAACGTATATTACCAACACACATCCAACCAAGGTATCCAAATCGGTAACCAATACTCCAACAGCATCTATAGCATGATGGGAGCCAATCCATTGGTTCCATTATACAATAGCCAAGGAGAGTTATTCGACTACGACGACTTGATCGCGCAAGGATCCGGATCAATGGGTTTACTCGGGCTCAACCAATACATCAATAACCCGATGAACACCTTGTTAAATACCACCAGTGGCAATAATAAAAGCCGGAACCACAATCTTAGCGCCATCGGTTATATAGAGATACAGCCGTTAAAGGATTTGAAGTATAAAGGCCAAGTCTATTACAAACAGAACTCCAGCCTCTACAAAGCATATAACGGCATCTATAAAAATAATAACAACGACCAGAATACGGATGATTATCTGGACGAGAATATGACCATCGGTTGGAATTGGGGTATGACACATACATTGAGCTATGCTTTCGACGTAAAGGAGAATCATTTCGACGTATTGGTCGGTACAGAGTATTCCAGAGAAGGTAATAATATGTCGGAAACCATCGAAGGACACGCCACGACCAGCATCTTCGGAGATTTCTCGCATGCTTACTTCAACAACTTCTCCGGTCGTACCGCTGGTATAGTGGGAGGATATCCCGTGGATGATCACTCCATCCTATCCTATTTCGGCCGTATCAACTACGACCTCAAGGAAACTTATATGTTTAGCGCGATTGTCCGTGCCGATGGTTCCTCCAATTTCTCCAGCGGTCATCGCTGGGGTTACTTCCCCTCATTCTCCGCAGGTTGGGTGATGAGTAACGAGAGCTGGATGGAAAACACGAAAAACTGGATGGATTTCTTGAAGGTTCGCGCCAGTTGGGGACAAAATGGTAACGAGAATATTGGAGCGTACAAATACGCCTCCACATACGCGTTCGGTGATTTAGGACTTTATTCCTTCAATAATAATAAAAACGGAGGAACCCAAGGCGCTTACCCCTCTTTGTTACCCAATAACGAGATTACATGGGAAACATCGGAGCAGACGAACGTAGGTTTAGACGCACGCTTCTTGAACGGCCGGTTAAACGCAAACTTCGATTGGTATAGTAAGAAAACAAAAGATTTGCTGATCGACGTACCCGTATCTTCAATCAACGGTTTCTCTTCCATGGTCGCAAATGCCGGTACAGTTAAGAACACGGGTATCGAGCTTGCCTTAAATTGGAGGGATGAGGTAGGCTCAGACTTTAGCTATGGCATCGGCTTGAACCTCGCGCATAACAAGAATGAGGTAACAGAAGTTAATAACGGTACTCATTACGTAAATGGAGGTAACGCTCTTCTGTCCGAGGGAACCACCTATATGGCCCGTATGGAAGAAGGACATCCTATCGGTTACTTCTGGGGCTATAAGACCGATGGCGTGATGCAAAATCAAGCGGATATACAGACCTATCTTGACCAGAATTGCGGTGGGGATGCCTCTAACTCCCTGCAAGGCACCTCGATAGCCCCGGGTGACTTGAAATTTGTCGATGTCAATGGCGATGGCGTGATCAACGACAGCGATAAGACGGAGATCGGTAATCCTCATCCAGACCTTACGATGGGCTTGAATCTAGATTTTAGCTGGAAAGGCTTTGACTTGAACATCTCCACTTACGGAGCGTTCGGCATGCAGGTTGCCCACACGTATCGTAAGTTTGGTAACGGACAGTTCGATAACTATAGCAGCAACGTCTACAATTACTGGCATGGCGAGGGAACATCCAACCGATACCCGATCCTGTTGCCCGGTAACACCGTGAACCATATCAACATTTCCGATATTTACGTGGACGACGCAGACTATTTCCGTATCCAAAACGTAACCCTAGGCTACGACATCAAACGTCTATGGAAAAGTTGCAAATTCCAGCAGCTTCGCTTGTATGTCTCCGCCCAAAACCTCTTTACCTTCACAGGTTATAAAGGAATGGATCCAGAGTGCGGAACCGCTCTCAACGATAAAGAGAGCTGGGTAACGGGCGTGGATGTAGGTAACTACCCCCAAGCGAGAACCTATATGGTAGGAGTTAATGTCAAATTCTAATAATTGATTATCAAGATGAAAAAAACAATATATTTAATCGGTATCGCGGCCTCGATCATGGGGGGAATCACCTCTTGTACGCTGGATGCCGAGGATTACGTAACAAAAAGTAGCGAGAACTTTCCCGCTACGACCGAGGATGCCACACAAGCGTTAGCCGGTATCTATCAGAACTTGAACCAAGTGTCCGCCACACCTGAGTGCTCTTTCCTTTACGCCGCCATGTTGGCCAGCGATGATTGCCTAGGGGGTGGAGGTCCGAACGACTTGCACATGCAATCTCTGGACATGTTGATGAACTCCAAGCAAGACATGACCCAACAATTCTGGAAAGACCGTTACCAAGGCATCAACCGTGCGAACTCCTTGCTGGATGGTATCGGAAATATCGAATTGGCAGAATCCGACAAGAACCAGATCGAGGGAGAAGCGAAATTCCTTCGCGCTTTCTATTACTACGAGCTGGCCTCCATGTACGGACGCGTCCCTCTGACAATCACCTCGCAATCCGTAGAGCCAAGCCAACCAACCGCAGCTGAGCTATGGGGACAAATCCTGCAAGACCTACGTGATGCCGCCGAGATCATGCCCAACACTCGAAAGACGGACGGACATGTCGATAAATACACCGCCGAAGCCATGCTTGGCCGTGCTTGGTTGTTCTATACGGGTATGTATTGCAATGGAGAAGACTTGGCCGCACTGACCAGTACCACTTACTCACCGTTGACTTCCGTGGCTTTGCCCGACGGCTCCACACTGACAAAAGACCAAGTGATCGGCTACATCGACGATTGCGTTAACAATTCGGGATACTCACTGGTCACGTCGGACTTCCGCAACCTTTGGGCCTATACAAACCGGTTTACGGTAGAAGATTACGACTATACCACCGGACAGGGCCTGAAATGGGTGGAAGATGACAATGCCGTAAATCCTGAGACATTGTTCGCTATCAAATACAACAAATTAGCCGACTGGAGCACAAGCATTGGTTACGCGAATAATTTCGCCCTACACTTCGGCGTACGTGGCATGGCAGGCGTGGCCGAATCGTTCCCCTTCGGGCAAGGCTGGGGAGCCGGACCTGCCGCCCCGAACCTCGTGAACGACTGGAGAAGCTCCGAACCTAACGACAAACGTCGTGACGCATCCGTTTCGGATTGCGCCGCTTGGACCGAGCAAGGATGGGCATTCGGTGGAGGTGGTGAGTTTATCCAAGAAACTGGATACCTCTCCAAGAAATGGCTCCCTGTAGCCGCAAAGAATGGAGACGCCTACTCCGTATGTTTCGAGAACCTGATGTACGGAACCGATGGCTGGGCTCAGAATTCCGAGAACTTACAGCTAAACAATATCCACGACCTTGTGCTTATCCGTTTCGCCGATGTATTACTAATGCAATCCGAGTTGAAAGAGAACACGGATGGAATCAACCGGGTTCGCGAGAGAGCCGGCTTAAGCCCTATTTCGTCCTACTCGCTCCAAGCCCTGCAAAACGAGCGCCGTTGGGAACTCGCATTCGAGAGCATTCGATGGAACGATATCCGTCGCTGGCATATAGCCGCCGCCGCATTGGAAAAGCAGACCAACGTGAAAATATACACCAATGGCCAAGAGGACTCTAACAAGGCTCACGGAGGTGGCTACGCCACCCGATATAACGCTACCGCCGGATTCTTCAAGATACCGGAGAGCGAGGTGGATATGTCGAACGGCAGCATTGCCCAGAACGCCGGCTGGGAAGGCTCGGACAGCCAATATAACCGCTGGTAAAAACGATTTCAACAAAGTCAAACTTTTAATTAGAAAATCATGAAGAAATATAGTATAGCTATCCCGCTATTCGCGATGCTCCTCACCGCCTGCGATCCTACGATAGAGGAAGAAGGCTCCATAGCAGCGAGCATAACAGAAACGGATCTGCAAGCCCGTGTAGAGCTTACGCAAACGACGGTCGGACAAAACAAGTTCACCTTCTCCACCAATCCCACGCTGACCGTACAGGTATTGGATCAAGACGGGGCCATCCTAGCTACCGGAACCGAAGGTTCCATCATAGGCACTCCCCCTTTGACAGCCTTAACCGTACGAGCTATAAACCAAGACGGCTCGATCGTATCTTATTCACAAGATGTGACAATCAATGAATACGTCGACGTTCCTTCTATCTACAAGCAGCTCTTCGGTCCGGAATACAATAGCCGCACGTGGGTTTGGGATACAACGGACGCTCCTAATTACTGGGGTAATGGTGGTTATATGAGCGATAGCGGCCCTAACTGGTGGAAGTTCGAGGATATAGCGTCAGGCAATACAAACGAAGCTTTCGATAATCAATGTATTGAAAAAGGTTATCCGGATGATACCCTCGAAAAAGGATGGATGACATTCACCTTGAATGGGAAGAAAGTAGAGATGAGCCGTGGCGAAAGTGGTAACATCTCTTGGGATCTCTCTGCCATAGCCAAGGAAGGCTGGGATGTCGGCACGCTGTCATTCTCCGGTACGAATCCTTTATTAGGAGTCCAACCGAACTCGGACAACGCACCCGAGTATAATTACCACATCCTAGTATCAGATGACAACCATCTATATCTTTGCGCTCCCGAGGCTGGCGCAGGCGAAGGAGGTACGGCTTGGTTCTGGATGTTCAAGGCCAAGGAATAAGGACAAGAATTCGAGGAATAAGGGTCTAACCCCTATTCCTCTATGTTAAACTTTTAATTTATATCATTATGAAACGAGCATTTTTATTTTTAGCAGTTCTTTTATTCGCAATAACAACAGAGGTAATAGCAGCAAATGGAGTTCTAGGTCCTCATCCTATGACTTATGAAGCTGCCACTCCTAGTGGCTATGGCAAAGTCGTAGTAACTTCAAATCCAGAATATACCGGAGGATGGATTGAACTCACATCTGAAACAGGTGGTAAAAATATGATCCACGGAAGTGTAACCTATATGAGTATATGGTTCTATTTTGTTCCTAGCGGTAATTACACCGTTACAGATATGAGCGATGACCATACAGTAACAATAAATGGTTATGGCCAAATTAGCATTGGTGATGTTGTAACTTTTTATAATGGTGGACATATTGGATTTAAAACAAAAAATTAATCCTAGAATATCTTTTAATCACCACCCAAACAAAAGGCGAGGCTATCAAGTCTCGCCTTTTTATGCTATATGGCACCTTCCCTAAAAATATCCTTCTATCTGCAAAATTGACACCAAACAATCTTTATGATCAATATAAAGCACTTACTATAACACACTCGTTTTACAAACGAAACAAACTAGCGAGAAAGAAATAGCCATAAAAGTACTTTTTTGTTAAAACAGAGCGTTTTTCACCTCTGATAGGCACCAAAAGCCTACACGACTGGTCGTGTTAGGCTAGGCCGATACTGCCGTTGGACATCGTAAGTAGTCAAGAATAGGGTTATGAGTAGTCGCGAATGGGCATTCTTACCCTGTTATAACCCTATTGTAGCACCGTTTTTCTTCCCTTCCTGCCCCCAAAACATGAAATACGATGAATAAATCCCGCTAGAATAAAAGGCCGTTTTCCAGCATTACCCTATCAACCAATCGATTGTCGTTTTTTTCTTTCGTTTTCGGGAGCATACCTTACCTTTACCCGAAAGAATCGATTCTCCATGACTTAAATTTACAAACTGTCACTTTGCTAAAAGACGCAAGACAAGGAGATGTCAAGTATCCGTGAAAGATGATACATCTTACAACGGTAAGATCATACATCCTACAACAGTAAGATCATACATCTTACGGCGATAAGATGCTACAACTGTATCTTGCATCCTCAATGGAAATAAGTTCGTGCATTAAACTCCATAATCAGACGTTTTAAGCTGAATAACGTCGTGAATATTGCGACGTTTCTCCTGTTCTAATGTCGCATCAAGTACTTAAAATATGTAAGCCATTATGACCGGCCGCTGACTAAAGAGAATATTTGTGCATGGCAGGCCGCATTCTTCCAACCGGTTTCAGTGAGGGCTCGCAAATAGAGATTGGCCGGTATCGCACCCATGAGGAGCATATCGTTTCCTGTATGTTTGGACGGGAGGAAGAGGGCATGCGAAACAGACGCAGCCGAAAATTCTCATTCGCATCCACAAACAGCGTCTAATCCGCATCTGAAAGTTCCTCCGAAACAAGTGGCACCTATACCACTCAAATCGATTTATCCCAAGGAGATACTTACTCAATCATCCTAAACGCAGGACCTCGTAGTGTTATACCTGTCTTGAAGCTATATGCCTCAAACGGAAAAGAAGAAGCTTTTAAGGTGGTACTGAATTAGTCCCCAGACATGTCCCCATGAGAGAGTATATCTTCTCTAATACAGTCCCCACACATAGGTACAAGATCTGTATTACAAAAGAGAAAAGTTTATAGCACAAGAAAAACTTGGTGAGGGGTATATAAAAACAAACCAGATAGCTTGACGAGTCAAGGGCTACCAAAAGTAAAGAAGTAAACTATCGGGGTGCGCTTTAAGACGCAAAGTTTGCTATTTTTCTCGCCAAACCGGGAGGGATTGCCAATACTTCGGGAATCCCATATCTTTAAGTTCGAGCAGATGACAATCAGACTTAAGCAATTCTTTGATATGCTTTTTGAAGTCGCTACCGGGACTAATGATGTCAAGGATATAGGTGATACAGGAAAGCACGGCAAACAACTTGTTTGTGCGAATTTGTCCGATTGTGGTTCTATCCATAAACAGATAAAGAGTGTTGTATGGTAAGGTCACGCTGACCATAAAGCGGCGATTCCAAACGCGGCTGTGGTGAGCGCAACAGTTGCGAAGATTGGATATGGCGTGTAGCCAATTCTCCAAGATAGCCACTTTCTTCAAGCCGAATTGTTCGGTGATATCCTCTTTGCGGTTGTCTAACTTTAAGGATTGGAACAAACGACTCAATGTGGTAAACGACACCACTTCGAGCGCCATCCAACTTGGTGGCATCGGCGGGTCATTGTATTTGGAGTTGTAATGCTTGATAAAATCCTCGTTGCTACGGTTTACGTCCGCTTCGATATGTTCCATCAAGTCGTCATAGCCGAAGCGATACAAACTTTCATCATCGTACCAATGGCTATTGCCTGTGCTTTCGGCATAAACTTGTACAACCTTTGTGCGTACTGCCACTTCAATCTTTTCAATTGCATTGAAAATGAGTGAGCGCAGTCTGCGATCGAAGCAATAAAGGGCAATGATGTCCTCAAAGTGAATATCTTTACGGGTAAAGTTATGGTCGCAATCTTCACCGTTCTCTTGGAACGGATAAGTGTAAGCACGAAGCCGATAGTAGCTAATGTTGAAAAGATAAGAGGTTGCCTCGCTTTCATCATCGAAAATAAGCCCCCGTTGTTTTAGCCGTGCAATTTGCTCGGCGATAGTCAACGGCTTCTTTGTATAATCAATTTTATCGGTCAATTTTATCAGAAGTTACCATATAAAAACTCGAAGACCTCCCCGGGTGCGCTGTTCTACGGGAAGCGTGGGAGGTCATATTGCTTGCGAAGGTAATACTTTTATCTGAATCTACAAAGGTTATACAAAAAAGTATTTGTGCATTACGTTTTTTCTATAATTCAGTCCCCTGCAAGGGCAAGGCATTTTGAATAAGTAAATAGTGGTTCATCACACCATCCCCAAAGTCTCGAACATCCCCCGGTAAATAGCGGCCTTCTCCTCCAACGGCCTCGGATAAGCTCTAGAGGATGAAGGCATACGGAACAGCCTCATCGTCCTTCCCATACAAGAAAATTCCGACGAGAAGCCCACTTTCGGCTCCTCCGTGCCGGGCAATACGGAGAGGAGAGTATCCATCGCTTTCTGCCCGGTTACCACGATCGCCACGCATTCCGGTATCTGGGACAAGACCTTTTCCGGATCGATCGGCCGTACCACCTCAAGGAACTTATCGGAGGCGTTCGCTTTCAAGCGGATCACCTCCATGGCGGTATCACCGATCCCGATCCCCTTCTCCCGGCAGAAAGCCTTCGCCTTCTCCTCGCTGAACGCCTTCTTGTCTCGCAGGAACGCATCCTTGTTCCCATAGAAAATCAAGCCAAGGATGCGCCACATATCATTCTGGATATTCGGGTAATAAAAATCCATGCTCCAACGAGCTTTTGGAGGCGGGAAACTTCCCAGCATCAGCAATCTCGTATTCTCCGGGAGGAAGAAACCTAGCGGATGCAGCTCGGTGGTCATGCTTCCTTGTTCTTTTTGAGTTCCTTCTTCTGGTCCTCTTTCGCCAGAAGCACGACGTTATACACGAAGTCCGTGATCCATTGCTCGGAGTAGCCTAGTTTCTCGGCATACTTACGCACGCTCCACGCGGCCTTCTGCACGCTGATATCCTTCCACTCGGACTTGGTCAAGATTTCGTGAACCGTCTTCGTCGTCATATTATACAGCAACTTCTTCACCAGCATGGAGAAGCGGAACTTCCACTGCATCAGATTACCAAGCAAGTTGAACAAGTCATTGCAGAAACCTTGGAACATGAAGAAATACGTCTTGATATCGTTCTGGTTCTTGCAGTTCTTCTTCACCGAGCTGTCGATCTCCTTGAAGAAAGCCTCGCTTAGGCCGTAATCCTCCATCAACACCTTGCGCACACGGGATTTCTCGGCGACACCCAATTTGTTATTCTGGGTCGGTATCTTCAACATGCGTTTGAACAAAGCCATATCGGCGAGCATGTTCAAGTTGGTGATACCCAAGTTCACAGCCATAACGGCTTGATAATATACACGGATTAAAGATACGAACTCCTCCACGGAACCTTTGCCGGCCTCTTCCGCCTCAGATACGTTCTTCTTGAATAGCTTAGAAATAAAATTCATCGTACGATTATTAAATAGTTTCGAGCCGCAAATATACGAAAACTTACCGCCAATGCAGAATAACTATTCAATTCTCTCCACCGTAACCTCCGGAAATTGCTCCATCAATAGCAACAGTGGACTTTCCTCCGTGTTTTTACGGGCCTTCAACACGATGCTGACGACGTACTCGTCCTTCTCCTGATGCCCCAGTCTTTTCATGTCATAGCTTACCAGCAGGAAACCTTTCTCGTAGATAACACGGGCGATCCGGTTGATCGCCTCCTTGTCGGAGGTAGAGAATACCACCAAGGAACTTCGCATCCCAATGCTTTTAAAAATAACGCTCAACAGCTCCAGCCCGGCGAGCGTCAACAAAGTGGCGGCGATACCGAGCCCGTACATGCCTGAGCCGACGGCCAGACCGATACCGGCGGTCGCCCAGATACCGGCGGCGGTAGTCAATCCCCGCACGAATTGTTTCTGGATGATGATCGTACCCGCCCCGATGAAACCGATGCCACTCACCACTTGGGCGGCCACACGGCTCGGATCGAGACTTACGCTATTCTCTAGGATGACATCTTGGAAGCCATATTGGGAGACAACCATGATCAACGCGCTACCCAACGAAACAAGGAAGTGAGTCCGGTAACCCGCCTCCTTCGCACGGTACTCACGGTCTAGCCCGACAACGGCGCCCAGAATACCTGCCACGAAAAGTCTTAGTATGAAATCCCACATCATAATCAACGATCTTTTAGGTTTTACCCCGAAAGATAGGAATTATTTATTGATTCAGCCGCCATTCACGGTGATAAGAATCGATCGCCTCCCGGACGGAGCCATGTAGGAGCAGGAGATTCTTGCTCTGCTCGTAATCCAGACGAAGCTCTTCCATGATCATACGGGTGCCACGGTCCACCAATTTTTGGTTGGTCAGTTGCATGTTCACCATCCGGTTCCCCTTCACCCGGCCCAGCTTGATCATCGTGGAGGTCGTGATCATATTCAGCACCATCTTCTGGGCCGTACCGCTCTTCATCCGCGTACTTCCGGTGACGAACTCCGGACCTACTACCGGCTCGATGGCGATCTCCGCCTCCGCCGCCATCGGGGAGTCCGGGTTGCAGGAGATAGAGGCCGTCAGGATTCCCTCGGAGCGTGCCTTACGCAGGGCGCCAATCACGTAGGGAGTCGTACCCGAGGCGGCTATCCCCACCAAGGTATCGTTCGTATTGATATGATATTGTTGAAGTTCCTCCCAAGCCTTATCCAGATCGTCTTCCGCCGACTCCACTGGATTCCGGAGCGCCCGGTCACCGCCGGCGATCAAACCGATCACCAAGGTATTCGGCATACCGTACGTGGGAGGGATCTCGGAGGCGTCCAAGACACCCAAGCGACCACTCGTACCCGCCCCGATATAGAAGAGCCTGCCGCCTCTCCGCATCCGCTCTACGATACGGGTTACCAGCTTCTCGATCTTCGGGATCTCCCGGCCAACGGCGATCGCCACTTTCCGGTCCTCGTTATTGATGCCTTCCAGCAACTCCCGGACAGACATCTGATCCAGATTATCGTACAACGATTCCGACTCGGTTATCTTTTGAAATGCCATAACTCATTCATTTTTTTCTTCGTTCGTAAAATGATACCGGATCAATCCGTTCATGGGAGCCTGTACGACCGTACCGACCTTCAAGTCTAAGGATAAGGCCGCAGCTTTCAATACCTCCTGATAATAATAGGCGATAGAGCCTACGAAATGAATCGGGTACGTATCAGCTCCCGGATATAACGCCACGTTACGGAGGAAAAAGCTACGGAAACTCGTATAGACCAAATTATAAATCGGTTGCTCGGTGATATTCTCCAACAAGAAACGGGATAAGGTAGCCAAGAAACGATTCGGGAAAGGTTGTTTATATACCCGCTCCAACAATAAGGCGGGCGTCAACTCATATTGATCCATAAACTTCTGAACCAAAGGCGCCGGCAACTGACGCTTCAAGCAATCCCCTACCAATAACTTCCCGAGCACGGCGCCACTACCCTCATCCCCCAGAATGAATCCCAAGGGAGAGATATGCTCCGTTATCTCCGTCCCGTCATACAGACAAGAATTCGATCCCGTCCCCAATATACAGGCGATTCCCGGACGGCTCCCGCATAAGGCACGAGCAGCCGCCATCAAGTCGCTATACACCTCTATGGGAGCCGGGATATAAGGCGTAATCGCCTCTTCCACGATCCGGTTCTTCTCCGGGAAGGCGCAACCGGCGCCATAGAAGTAAATGGCATCGATCCGCTCACCCCTCAACGCAGGCAATAAGGCACCCCGGATTTCTCCGGCAATCTCCTCCCGTGTCTGGAAATAAGGATTGGTACCCGCTGTCACGACCGTACGCACCGGTCTGCCTTGATCCGCCAGGCACCACTCCGTCTTTGTAGATCCGCTATCCGCAATTAATATCATATACTTATTATAATATCAAATTCTGGAGAATATATACCACCGCGCCGGACAAATATCCCGCCAAGGCCAACAGAGAGATATTCTTCAAGTACCAAATAAAATTGATCCGTTCCAAGCCCATCACGACGACTCCGGCGGCGGAACCGATGATCAACATACTTCCACCTACTCCTGCGCAATAAGCCAAGAACTGCCAGAACACGCCGTCTTGCATGAAGTTCGCCAGATAAGCCGGATCAGTCGCCGCAGCCACCATAGCGTCCGTAGCCACCGGGTACATACCGATAGCACCCGCTACCAACGGAACATTATCCACGATAGACGATAAGGCGCCGATAATCAGGTTCACCGCATACACATTGCCTACCGTATCGTCCAGCCAGAAAGCGAAATCCGACAATACGCCACTGCAACGCAAGGCATCCACCGCCAAAAGGATTCCGAGGAAGAATAACAAGGTCGCCCCGTCTATACGGTGAACCACCTTGGACAAACGCAATTTCAAGTCCTCGTCGATCGGTTTACGGGCGTATAGCATCTCCGTATAGAACCAAAGAATACCCACTCCCATCAAGATACCCATAAACGGGGGAAGATGAGTAACCGTCTTGAATACAGGCACGAACAATAAACACAACACACCGATGATCAAGATCGATAACTTCTCCTTATCCTTCAATTTCTTCAGCAACTCATTGTCCGCCTCCATTTGCGAGAACGCGTTAGGGGGCGTCACGTTGCCATGCAAGAAACGCATGGCGATCAAGACCGGGATCAACGCCGATACGATACTCGGCAGGATCAAATGGGGAATCGTGGATGACGTGGAGATATTTCCCCTTACCCAAAGCATGATCGTAGTCACGTCGCCAATCGGTGACCAAGCGCCACCGCTATTCGCCGCTATAATAATGATACTGCCGAACACCCACCGCTCTTTATAATTCCCGAGCAACTTACGGATCAGCATGATCATGACAATCGAGGTCGTAAGGTTGTCCAACACGGCCGACATAAAGAACGTGATCACGGCGATCAACGCCAGCAGTTTCTTCTTTTTCTTCGTGGTAATATGATTCGTGATAAACATGAAACCGCCATGGGCATCGATCAGCTCCACGGTTATCATCGCCCCGATCAGGAATATAAGCGTCTCGGCGATCTCTCCGATACTATCCAGAACCTGATGCTCCACGACGAACCGGGTACATTGTTCCTTAAACGTTAAAGAACCCAAAGAGGGGAACGATTCCAAGAACAAGCTGAATTCCTCTGCCGAGGCCCTCGGGATGAAAAACGGGGCCGCGTACGTGTACATAACCCATAAGATAGTACCAATAAGCAAAGCCGTTCCCGCCTTGTTTATCTTTAGAGGATGTTCCAATGCGATCATCAAATAACCGACAAGGAACACAATGACCATTGCTGTCAACATAACTTCATGATTTAGGTTTAAACGCTACAAATGTAGAAATAATAACTCTGTAACACGATAGAAAAACAGAATGTTTTTTAAGATAATTTTACCAAACATGCGAAAGGAACCGGACTGCTCCGATTCCTTTCCTATTCTCTCGAGGGAAAACTATAACCCCGAGACAATTCACTCTACAACCAACATCTTATCACCCACGGAGACCTTGTCTGTCTCATTGATATACACCTCTTTCACCACTCCATCGATCGGCGTACGGATCTCGTTCTCCATCTTCATGGCAACCAATACGCAAAGCGGGTCTCCCGCCTTGACCTCATCGCCTACCTTGACATATACCTTCTGGATCACGCCCGGCATCTGGGCCTGTATGACCTGACGGCCGACCGTCTTGGAACTGGTTCTCGACAGGCGTAATTTCTTCAACTCGTCAATCACCTGTACTTGGAAATAATCACCTTTATTCTTTACCTCATAGGTGGAATCTCCAACACTGGATATTTGTACGCCATGAGATTTATGGTTCATGATGATCGAGTGAATCGTATCTCCGCCCAGATTGTAATCTACATCATAAACGGTACCGTTTACGGATACTTTCTTGATAGGCCCGTCTTCCAGAATCTCTACCTTGAACTCTGTGTCGGGAATATCGTTAACCGTGGCAAAATAAGTCGCTAAAGCCTTTGACATAATCATTCCTCCTCTCATTAAAAGTTATTGGCCAACATTTGTAACTTCCCGTAGTGCTTCCACAGGGACTCCCCTACCAGCGGAACGGTCGTCGCACGGGCGGCCGCCTCTTTCTCCTCCTCGTAATGCTTCAAGGCGGCGGCGATCACGGCGACGGTCGGGTCGCTATTCTGGCGACGCTTCAAGTCTTCCTTATCGAACTTGGTGTCGATAAAGGTCGTATCGTAATTCCCCTTCAAGAAGGTCGCATTATGCAACACACGCAGGTGGAACGGAATCGTTGTCTTGATTCCCAAGATCTTGTATTCCCGCAAGGCACGTATCATATTCGAGATGGCGGACTCACGGGTCCGGCCCCATGTACAAAGCTTGGCGATCATCGGATCGTAATGCAAGGACACCTCGAAACCGGCGTAAGCGGCGCTATCCAGACGCACGTTACGTCCCTCGGGAGCCTCACGCACCTTGATCACGCCCGGAGAGGGCATAAAGTTATTTTCCGGGTCCTCCGCATAGATACGGCATTCCAAGGCATGTCCCCGGCAAGCTACATCTTCCTGTTTATAAGGCAGACGATTTCCTGCGGCCACCAAGATCATATCGCGCACCAAGTCCACGCCCGTTGTCTCCTCCGTCACCAGATGCTCCACTTGAAGGCGGGTATTCATCTCGAGGAAATAGAAGTTCTGGTCCTTATCCATCATGAACTCCAACGTCCCGGCACTGTAGTAACCGATTTTCTTGCAAGCCTCCACCGCTACGGCCAACATCTTCTGGCGAGCGGCCTCCTTCACGAATGGAGAGGGCGCTTCCTCGATCACCTTCTGGTTACGGCGCTGGATAGAGCACTCACGCTCATACAGATGGATCACGTTCCCATATTTATCCCCGAGTACCTGCACCTCGATATGATGGGGGTTCTCGATATACTTCTCGATATAGATGGCGTCGTTTCCGAACGAGTTGGCCGCCTCGGAACGAGACATACGGAAAGCCGCTTCCATCTCATCCTCGCTATGTACCAAACGCATACCCTTTCCACCGCCTCCGGCAAGCGCCTTTAGCATAATCGGATAACCCACCTCGGCGGCTACTTTCTTGGCATCCTCTAGGTCCGTCACCGGCTTTTCCGTTCCGGGTACAACCGGCACACCGGCTTCTTTCATGATCTTACGGGCCTCGGTCTTGATACCCATCTTGGCGATCACGTCGGCGCTCGGGCCGATAAAGATCACGCCCTCCTCCTCGCAACGACGGGCGAAGTCGGCGTTCTCCGACAAAAAGCCGTAACCCGGATGAATGGCGGCTCCTGTCTTCTTGGCGATCTCAAGGATCAAGTCCGGCTTCAAGTAAGAGGTATCCGCTTCATCTTCCGAGATGCAGTAGGCTTCCTCCGCATAACGTACATGTAATGCTCCGCGATCCACATGCGTATAGATCGCTACGGTCGGGATGTTCATCACCCGGCAGGTGCGGAATATCCGCATCGCTATCTCGCCACGATTGGCTACTAATACTTTCTTTATCATAAGGATTCGTTTTTAAAGAGGAATATTGGAATGCTTCTTCGGAGGATTGGATTGCCGTTTGTTGGCCAGCAACTCAAAACTACGGATCAAGCGGCTGCGTGTGATAGACGGCTCGATGATCTCGTCTACATAGCCTAACTCAGCGGCCCGGTACGGGTTAGCGAACTTCTCCCGGTAATCGGCTTGCAATTCCTTCCGTTTGCCTTCGGGATCTTCCGCGGTCTTCAAATCCTTACGGAACAAGATATTCACGGCACCATCCGGTCCCATGACAGCGATCTCGGCGGTTGGATAAGCGAAGTTGATATCGCCCCGGATATGCTTGGAGCTCATCACGTCGTAAGCGCCGCCATAAGCCTTTCGGGTAATGACGGTCACTTTCGGCACGGTAGCCTCGCAATACGCATACAATAACTTAGCGCCATGACGGATAATTCCCTCGTACTCTTGGTTCACGCCCGGCAAGAAACCCGGTACATCCACCAGCGTCAACAACGGTATATTAAACGCATCGCAGAAACGGACGAAACGGGCGGCCTTTACGGATGCGTTGATATCCAGCGTACCGGCCAACGCGGCAGGTTGATTCGCCACGACACCGATCGTCTTTCCATTCAAACGGATATAACCGATAATGATGTTCTTGGCATATTCCTCTTGTATCTCGAAAAAGTTTTGATCATCAGCCACGGAAAGGATCAACTCTTTCATGTCGTACGGCTGGTTGGGATTAGTAGGAACCAGCAGATCCAATTGCGGATCGATGCGGTTCGGGCTATCGGTAGTAGGAACGAATGGCGGCTCTTCCATATTATTATTCGGCAAGAACGACATCAACTCACGTATCTTCAAGATACAATCCATATCGTTATCCGCCGTGCAATGAGCCACTCCGGAACGGGTGCTATGCACTTCCGAGCCTCCCAGATTCTCCATCGTAACCTCTTCTTGCGTCACGCTTTTCACGACCTCCGGGCCGGTGATAAACATATAGCTCGTTTGTTTTACCATAAAGATAAAGTCCGTCAACGCCGGCGAGTAAACCGCTCCACCCGCACACGGGCCCATAATGGCGCTAATCTGCGGGATCACGCCCGAAGCCAACGAGTTCCGGAGGAATATCTCGGCGTATCCCGCCAAGGAACGAACTCCTTCTTGAATACGTGCGCCTCCCGAATCGTTCAACCCGATCACCGGAGCGCCTAGTTCCGTTGCCATGTCCATGATCTTACAGATCTTACGGGCATACGTCTCGGACAAGGCTCCACCGAATACCGTGAAGTCCTGAGCGAAAACAAATACCGTGCGTTGCCCGATCATTCCGTAACCGGTGACCACGCCATCCCCTAATGGACGCTGTTTTTCTAAACCGAACTCATGGCACGTATGTGTCACGAACTTGTCGATTTCCACGAAACTACCTTTTTCCAATAGTAGTTCGATTCTTTCTCTAGCGGTTAGTTTACCTGCCGCATGTTGCTTCGCAATGCGGTCTTCTCCGCCCCCTAACTCAGCTTTGTGGTTGAGAGCTTTTAATTGTTCAATTTTTTCCTTCATGGCGTATCTCTTTAATTATCCGGGAAACGTTCAATATATTAGAAAACAAAGTCTGTAAATGTATTGTTTCCTAAAGAAACGAAATGTATCATATATTACATCTATCGCCCGATCAATGAGATCTATCAAGAAGGATATTTTTTAGTAAATACTGAAATCTTGCGGCTTGATCACGAAACCGATCCGCAGCATGCTTTTGTATTGATTGTATTCCAAAAGGTTCTCACCGTAACCATTATAATATTGCAGGAAGAAATATTGGTTCTCGTTATTATTAAACTTATAGCTCAACTCGATCTGAGTGTTAAAGCTGAACCAAGTCTTTCGTTTGGTCAAGATAACCCCGCAGTTAAAGCGCCTGTTGTCTGTCCGGTAATTGGCGGCTACTTGGAATATACCATTATATTTAAGGATGTCTTTATTTTCCCCACCATCCACGATCGGTATCCAGCCCTTGAATTGAACTTCCCAGTTCTTATTCAACAGGACAGCCGCCGCTAGGGTGATCTTGTTCCAACTTCGGGAGAAGATGCTATCTTTACCGTTCGACTCGTGCTCGACCATCAAATAGCCTTTCCCGATATATTTATTCTTATGCACGATAAGGTGCCCCAAACCGATACCCGGATTAAAATTCAAGTCGCGCATCGGCAAGGACTCTTGAAAGACATTCCAAAAAGCCTTTTGCGTGTATTGCAAGAAAAGATAGGTATCGAAGGGGAGTTTACTTTTCGTAAGACGCTGGGCGATGCTCAACTGGAATTTAACGTCGGAG
This sequence comes from Parabacteroides sp. AF21-43, assembly GCF_003635435.1. Classification (NCBI taxonomy): domain Bacteria; kingdom Pseudomonadati; phylum Bacteroidota; class Bacteroidia; order Bacteroidales; family Tannerellaceae; genus Parabacteroides; species Parabacteroides sp. AF21-43. Next base: position 53,535 of record NZ_QTMG01000011.1, read on the forward strand.
TTTCTCGCCGTAGGCTTGTTGCCGATAGGGATACCGCCAATAAAATAATTGTCCTTGAATAAGGTAAAATAAGGTGACTTATCCAAAATCGCACGAATACTATCCGCATTATAACTCTCTTCCGGCCCTTTCGCTAAAACTTGCGAATGTGCCATACCGCAAACAAGAAGGAAGAGAAAGGATATAATCGTTTTTTTCATAAATGATCTTAAATTATAAATATGTCCGCGAATATAGGGGAAACGGCAGTTGGCTTTATCGCCCAAATTACATGAATAATGGTCATTTCACCTATGAATATAATATATAAACCAAAATTCAAGAGGTTAGTTCATTTTTCCTATATTCGCGGCTATGGAAGAAATCTATAGTTATTACAAAGAAAATATCGACGCTTATACACGGCGCTTGGGTAATTTGAAAAAGAAGATCCATTTGATGGGGAGTATCCGGTTGGCTTTAGTGGCGGGAGCGATCCTCTCCTTATGGATATTCAGGGATGAGAGTTGGCAATGCCTGACGGGGATCACCTTCGCTTATATCATCCCGTTCGCGCTCCTGATGTGGTACCATAATAAAATGTACGCACGAAAAGTATACGCCGAGACCTTGATCAAACTGAACGAGGATGAGCTAAAAGGACTGGACTATGATTTCAGCGCGTTCGACGGGGCGGCCGATAAGATCTCGGGCGAGCACTCTTTCTGCTTGGATCTGGATGTGTTTGGAGACCGCTCCTTGTTTCAATCGCTCAATCGTACCGTAACCGGGTTCGGGCGGGAACGACTGGCCGGTTGGCTCTCGAATCCCTTGACGGATAAGAAGGAGATCGTCAAACGGCAAGAGGCTGTCAAGGAATTAGCGGCTTTATCCGCCTTACGGCAGCATTTCTATGTGACGGGAATCATCCGGCAGGACACGCAAGATACGAGAGACAACGATATCAACTTTATGGACCGACTCACTCAGCGTAAGCATAAATTCGTTGATAGCCTACCGTGGAAACTATTGATCTGGGCGGTCCCAGTGTTGTGGATCGTATTGGGTATCGCTTACTCGCTGGATTGGATCAGCGGGAGTTTATTGAATATTTATTTCTTAATCACGTTAGTGATCGCTTACGGACGAGCCAAGGAAATCAATGCGCTTTACGCGACCGTCAATAAGATGGAGTCTATTTTCAATCGGTACTCAAAGCTGATGCAATGTGTGGAAGAAGATAATTTCCAGTCGGAAGAGCTGAAAGAGATCAGCGGGCAATTAGCGAATGAGAAGGAATTGGCCTCGCATGCTATCAAACGCTTGTCGTCGTATATCGGAGGATTAGACCAACGATTCAGTTTGGCGGGTATCATTTTCAATCTCTTCTACTTGCGGGATACACGCCATGCCATCCTTTTGGAACGCTGGATTCAGACTTACTCCGATAAACTTCCGCTTTGGTTCGACGCGCTGGCTCGTTTCGACGCGCTGAACTCGTTGGGTGGTTTCGCTTTCAACCATCCGGAATACATCTATCCGGAGATTGCCGACACTTATTTCCAGATGGAAGGCAAGGCTTTGGGACATCCTCTTTTGAACCGGGATGTCTGCGTAAAGAACGATATCGATATCCGCAAAAGTCCTTGGTTCCTGATTATCACCGGAGCGAATATGGCCGGAAAAAGTACATACCTCCGGACGATCGGTGTCAATTACTTATTGGCTTGCGTAGGCGCTCCGGTCTGTGCCGCCTCCTTGACGGTTTATCCCGCCCACATGGTTACCAGCTTGCGTACCTCGGATTCCTTGGCTAGCAACGAGTCTTATTTCTTTGCGGAGTTGAAACGGCTGAAAATGATTATCGACAGGCTGCAAAACGGGGAGAAGCTATTTATCATCTTGGACGAGATCTTGAAGGGAACAAATTCTATCGACAAGCAGAAAGGCTCTCTTGCCCTTATGAAACAGTTGGTCGCTTATAAGGCTTGCGGCATCATCGCCACCCACGATTTAGTGTTGGGTACTTTGGAGGAAGAGTTCCCGGAACAAATAAAGAATTACCGCTTCGAAGCGGATATAAAAGACGAGGAGCTATCCTTCTCTTATCAACTAAGAGAAGGGATAGCCCAGAATATGAATGCTTGTTTCTTAATGAACAAGATGGGAATCTTGTTTAATTGAAAATTGAAAATTGAGAATTGAAAATTGAGACAAGTGGTAAAATAGCTGTCACTTGTCAACTGTCAACTACTTTTTGTATTTGGTTTTGATTGCGGGTAGGACTTTTTGGATTTCCGCTATACGAGTGGCATCACTGGGGTGCGTACTCATAAATTCCGGCGTAGAGCCACTCTTTCCGGCGGACATCTTTTGCCAGAAGTTGACTGCCACGTCCGGATTGTATCCCGCCATAGTCATGAATACCAATCCCATATAATCCGCTTCCGACTCGTGCTTACGGGAGAAAGGAAGCATTACGCCATACTGCGCTCCCACACCATATACTGTATTGGCCGCTTGCTGTACCGCCGCGCTCTTATTGCTTACGGCCGCACCTAAAATCGCCGCTCCGTATTGGGCCATTAGTTGCTGGCTCATACGTTCATTGCTGTGTTTAGCCACGGCATGGGCGACCTCATGCCCGATGACTACCGCCAATTCATCGTCCGAGGAAACCAAAGGCAGCAATCCCTCGTACACCACGATCTTGCCGCCTGGCATACAGAAGGCGTTCACCTGCGGATCATTCACCAAATTAAACTCCCAAGAGAAGTTTTTTACCTCATCCGCCATCCCGTTCGCCCGCAAATAGTCCTCCGTAGCGGCGGCTATCTTCTTTCCGACCCGGGTTACCATAGCGCTCTTGTTCGCGTTCGTCGACTTCTTCGCCGTCTTTATATAATCGTTATACTGGGTAAGGCTGGACGATAACACCTCTTGGTCCGAAACCAACAGCACTTGCTTACGTCCTGTTAACGGTACGCTGGAACAGCCTGCCAATAAAAGCAAGGCCACGAATAAACTTGCTATTTTTCTCATATCCTTTTACTTGAAATTAAACCTGATACTCTCTTTTTAATAACGCAAAGATACTACCATTTTGTTCAAAACAACCACCCCCTTTCGTTCTTTCTATAGGAAGTATTAGCCTTTTCTTTCAACAACATCCATCATTTACCATCCGTTGCATGATCATCCACCAATTGGTACATGATCTTCTAACAGCTGTTGCATGATCATCCAACGGCTGATAGAAGATGAATATAAATAGATGAAATGCCTAACACTTACAGTGATTAAACCTAAGCTAAGCAGGAAAATCCCTTACCCCCTACTTATATCAGAAAAAAAAGCCCTTGATTGTATATTTATTCAACAATACTCTTTATATTTGCAGCCTGTTTTGCATAAATATACAACATGAGTACAAAGAAGGAACGATTGGATGCCATTTGCGGTATTATACAGACGAAGGTGATAAGTAATCAAGAAGAACTGCTCAAAGAATTGGAAGATAGCGGATTCTCGGTTACGCAAGCTACGCTTTCCCGCGACATCAAGCAACTGAAAGTAGCCAAGGTACACGACGGAAACGGAGATTATGTATATCGCCTTCCCGAAGAGAGTATAAGCAAACAAGCACAGCCTGAAGGCAAGAAAAAGCCGAATATCGAGTTTTCCGGAAACTTGGCGGTGGTGAAGACACGACCGGGTTACGCCATGGGAATTGCCTCGGACATAGACTCCCATGCCCCCAGCGAGATACTGGCCACCATAGCCGGAGACGATACGATCTTGGTAATCCCCCGCAACGGTGTGAGCCAAGAGAAGGTGATTGCCGCTTTATCACATTTTATATAAAAGGAAAAAACTAAGAACAAACAATAAAATGGAACAAGAAATAGAAATTGATGTTATGATCGCTGATGCCTCTCACGAGGTATATGTGGATACGATCCTAGATACGATCGAGTCTGCCGCTAAAGTCCGGGGCACGGGTATCGCCAAACGTACGCACGAGTATGTGGCCCAGAAGATGAAAGAGGGCAAAGCGGTGATCGCTTTGGCGGGAAACGAGTTCGCCGGGTTTAGTTATATCGAGTCATGGGGAAACAAGCAGTACGTGACTACCTCCGGCTTGATCGTACATCCGAATTTCCGGGGCCTGGGTATCGCGAAACGCATCAAGGACATGACTTTCCAACTTGCCCGCATGCGCTGGCCGAAAGCGAAGATATTCAGCCTTACCTCCGGCGCTGCCGTGATGAAGATGAATACCGAGCTGGGATATGTACCGGTTACGTTCTCCGACTTGACGGACGATGAGGCTTTCTGGCGAGGTTGCAACGGTTGCGTGAACCACGATATCTTGGAACGCACCGAACGTAAGTATTGCATCTGCACGGCCATGCTGTTCGACCCGGCCGATCCGCATCGTGCGCAACGAGAGCGGGAGGCCCGTAATCAGACTAAAAAGGACTAAATTAATACGATAGAAAAACAACATAAAATAAAGAAACGATGAAGAAGAAAGTAGTAGTAGCGTTCAGCGGAGGTTTGGATACCTCATTCACGGTCATGTATCTGGCTAAAGAAAAAGGATACGAGGTATACGCCGCTTGCGCTAACACAGGTGGTTTCAGCGAGGAACAATTGAAACAAAACGAGGAGAACGCCTATAAGCTAGGCGCCACGAAATACGTGACGATCGACGTTACGAAAGAGTATTACGAAAAGAGCTTGAAGTACATGATTTTCGGAAACGTGCTGCGTAATGGTACGTATCCGATCTCCGTAAGCTCCGAGCGTATCTTCCAAGCCTTGGCGATCGCCCGCTATGCGAACGAGATCGGCGCCGACGCTATCGCCCATGGTTCTACCGGAGCCGGTAACGACCAGATCCGGTTCGATATGACTTTCTTGGTATTGGCCCCGAACGTGGAGATTATCACGTTGACCCGCGATATGGCCTTGAGCCGCGAGGAAGAGATCAACTACTTGAAGGAGCACGGTTTCGAGGCCGATTTCACAAAGTTGAAATATTCCTATAACGTAGGTCTCTGGGGAACCTCTATCTGCGGTGGCGAGATTCTTGATTCCGCGCAAGGATTGCCCGAGAGCGCATATTTGAAACAGGTGGAGAAGACCGGCAGCGAGCAATTGCGCATCGAGTTCAAGAACGGTGAGGTTCATGCCGTGAATGGTGAGGTGTTCGAGGATAAGATCGCCGCTATCCAGAAGATCGAGGAGATCGGGGCCGCTTACGGTATCGGCCGTGATATGCACGTGGGCGATACGATCATCGGTATCAAGGGACGGGTCGGTTTCGAGGCTGCCGCTCCTATGTTGATTATCGGGGCGCACCGCTTCCTAGAGAAATATACGTTGAGCAAATGGCAACAATACTGGAAGGATCAGGTAGCGAACTGGTACGGCATGTTCTTGCACGAGAGCCAATATCTGGAACCGGTGATGCGCGATATCGAGGCGATGTTGCAAGAGTCTCAGCGTAACGTGAACGGTACGGCTATTCTGGAGCTTCGTCCGTTGTCCTTCTCTACCGTTGGCGTAGAATCTGAGGATGACTTGGTGAAGACGAAATTCGGTGAGTACGGAGAGATGCAGAAAGGTTGGACTGCCGAGGACGCTAAGGGCTTTATCAAGGTTCTTTCTACTCCGTTACGTGTTTATTATACGAACCATAAAGACGAAGAGATATGATTAAATGCGGAATTATAGGCGGAGCGGGTTACACGGCGGGTGAATTGATCCGCCTGCTCCTAAACCACCCTGATGCCGAGCTTACATTTATAAACAGTAGCAGTAACGCCGGTAACAAGATCACGGACGTGCATGGCGGTCTTTATGGCGAGACGGATTTGGTGTTCACCAGCGAGTTGCCGTTAGATAGCATCGACCTTCTGTTCTTCTGTACCGCTCATGGCGATACGAAAAAGTTCATGGAGAGCCACACGGTCCCCGAGAACGTGAAGATTATCGACCTGAGCATGGACTACCGGATCGAAGGCCCGGAGCACGATTTCGTGTACGGCCTGCCGGAATTGAACCGCCGCCGGATTTGCAACGCCCGGCATATAGCGAACCCCGGTTGTTTCGCTACTTGCATCCAATTGGGCGTATTGCCGTTGGCGAAGCACTTGATGCTGAATTCCGACTTGCATGTCAATGCCATCACGGGATCAACGGGAGCGGGCGTGAAGCCTTCTTCCACCTCTCACTTTAGCTGGCGCAACGACAACATATCGATCTATAAGCCTTTTACGCATCAGCACTTGGCCGAGATCAACCAAAGCTTGAGCCAGTTGCAGAAGAGCTATTCAAGCCGGATCAACTTCATCCCCGTACGCGGTAATTTCTCCCGTGGTATATTCGCCACGACATACATCGATTGCAAGATCGACTTGGTAGAGATCCGACGTATTTATGAGGAATACTATGATGATCACAGCTTCACGTTTATCACTGATAAGAACCCGGATTTGAAACAAGTGGTAAATACGAATAAATGCTTGATCCACTTACAGAAAATAGATGATAAGCTTCTTATCATCTCTATGATCGATAACTTATTGAAGGGTGCTAGCGGCCAAGCAGTCCACAACATGAATCTATTGTTCGGGTTGGAGGAGACGGTTGGTTTACACTTAAAACCCTCCGCGTTTTAAAAAATACTATAAAGATGAATTTATTCGACGTATATCCATTATTTAATATAGAGATCGTACAAGGCAAGGGATGTCATGTATGGGATAGCGAGGGAAACGAGTACCTCGACTTATATGGCGGCCATGCCGTGATCTCGGTGGGGCACAGCCACCCTACTTACGTAAAGGCGATTACCGAGCAGGTAAATAAATTAGGCTTTTACTCGAACTCGGTTATCAATAGCTTGCAACAAAAATTAGCGGATAAGCTAGGGAAGGCTTCCGGCTACGATGATTATTCGTTGTTCTTGATCAACTCCGGAGCGGAGGCGAACGAGAATGCGTTAAAACTGGCCTCTTTTCATAATGGCAAGAAGCGGGTGATCGCATTCAAGCACGCCTTTCATGGGCGTACCTCCGCCGCCGTACGTGTGACGGATAACCCGAAGATCATCGCTCCGGTAAATGAGGATCTAGCGGTTACTTATCTTCCATTGAACGACGCTTCCGCCGTAGAGGAAGAGTTGAAGAAGGGGGATGTATCGTCCGTGATCATCGAAGGTATCCAAGGTGTAGGTGGCATCCAATTGCCAACGGATGATTTTATGCGTGAGTTACGCAACCTGTGTACGACTTATGATGCCTGTCTGATCTTGGATGAGATTCAATCCGGATATGGAAGAAGCGGTAAATTCTTCGCGCATCAATATGCCGGTATCAAGCCGGATTTGATCTCAGTAGCGAAAGGTATCGCCAATGGCTTCCCGATGGGTGGGTTATTGATCAGCCCGAAATTCAAGCCGGTTTATGGTATGCTCGGCACTACTTTCGGCGGTAACCATTTGGCTTGCGCGGCCGCTATCGCCGTTCTTGATATAATGGAAGACGAGCGTTTGATTGATAACGCGGCAAAAGTGGGTGCCTATTTATTGGAAGAGCTTCATAAACTTCCGGGTATCAAGGAAATTCGGGGCCGTGGTTTGATGATCGGTATCGAGTTCGAGGAATCTATCAAGGAAGTGCGTAGCAAACTTCTCTTTGAAGAGAAAGTGTTCACGGGCGTAGCCGGAACCCATACGATCCGTCTGCTTCCTCCGCTTTGCTTGACGATGGATGAGGCCAAGGAATTTATCCGTCGCTTTAAGAAAGTCCTAAACGCTTAATTGTTCTTTATTTCATAAAAAGGGAGGATGTCTTAATCAGCGTTCTCCTTTTTTCATTCCTCCCCAACAGCTACGTAAATTAAGTATCACCCTTTGTCAAAAAAACATCATTCCCTTTTCCGAAAAAAACACTAACTTTACGCAGTCTAAACTTTGAGTCTCTAATTACTAATGAACACGATCGATGAAATATCTATTTATAGGAGTATTCACTTTGTTGTGCCTATTTGCCTGTCAATCTAACGATTCCAAATACATCATAAAAGGCACCCTACCCACCGCGCAGCAGGATGGGGAATGGATTTATCTGGCACCCATGGAAAACGCCTCGATCGAAAATATCGATTCTACGAGAATAGAGAACGCACGGTTTACTTTCCAAGGAACGGGAGAAGAGATGAAAGTCCTCCGTATGCGTATCCTCTTGCGTCTCAAGTTTCAAGAGTTACTGGTCGTAACGGAACCGGGTGTGACCTCGGTACGGATAGACTCCATCAGCTCGGCCTCCGGTACACCGCAAAACGACGCCTTGCAGCATTGGAAAGACCGGAAGCAAAAGACCGATGGCGAATCCTATGCCCTATGGACAGCGCTTAAGACCTGCTCGCCGGGAGATTCCATCCGCATCAAGCAGACATGGGATTCCTTGAGAGTAGAGACGCAAGCTTTTAATTATGCGTTCATGAAAGAACATATCAACCAAACGGTCGGGAAATTCCTCTATAAGATGATAAAAACCTCCTTGACCGAAGAGCAACGAAAGGAACTGGATGAAGCGAATCATTAAACAGGATCTGTCGATCACGCTAGCGGTACTGGCGATAGCGATCTTCGCTTTCTTCTTCTGGATGTACCCCTATCATTTGTTCCACAAAGAGCAAATGATGCTGTTCTTGTACAGCGGTGAGTTTCTCCGTGGATATTTTCAGGAGGAAGCGTGGCTGGCTTGTCTCACCGGCGATTTCCTCACGCAATTCTTTTATTATATCGGGGGAGGCCCGTTCATCCTAAGCGTTGTCTTAACTTTATTTGCCCTGCTTACCTATCGGACATTCCGGCAATTCGTCAGCAAGAGATACGCCCTTCCTCTTATGATACTACTTGTATTATGGGAGGCCGGAAGGTCTTGCGGACTCGCCTATCCGTTATCCGCGACTCTCTCCTTGATCGGAGCAGAAGGTGTTTTCCTGTTATATAGCCGGAGCCAAACTGAGGGGCAACGTCTTCTTACCTGCATTCCTGCCATGCTTCTTTGCTATTGGTGCTTCGGGTACGGGGCATGGCTCTGTCTGGCCCTTATGCTGGCCGCCGGAATCATAGCGCACCATCAAAAGCTAAGTGCCCTGCTCGCGGTTGGTATATTGCTTCTTCCAGCGACCCAATATCCCGCTACCACTTGGTGGAGTAAGCCGGATCTCGACCGGGAGTATGTACTCAGCCTCGATGTGGAACATTATTTCGGAAATATACAAAAGATGAGGAAACATCTCGAGACAGACCGCCAAATCCTTTGGGTGACCTATTACCGGAACCTGTACAATGCCACGCATCCATCCGAGATCAACTCACCCGTGTCTCTCTCCCGGAACCTCCTAGCGTGGAATCAACCGGGTACGAATGGGTTGATCCTTCCCGTAAACCCATCTGCTTCTTTTCTCTCTATCCTATTCGCCAACGAGTTATGGTTCACGTTAGGAGATATGACTATGGCCGAGCATTGCGCCATGCTAAGTATGATCTTCTCTCCTCGCAATTCGGGTAGCCGTATGATCAAACGGCTGGCTGAGATCAATCTGGTCAATGGGGATGATGAAGCAGCTCTTAAATATCTACGTATATTAGACAAGACACTCCTTCATAAAAGCTGGGCCGAAAAGAGAATACCCGGTCAGCAAACCCCGCGAGTAAAGGAGTGGCTGGAGAAGAAACGCAGAGACATCCCGACCCAAGACCAACTACGTTCCGGTAACGATGCCGTGACTTCCTTACAGAACTTAGTCGCCTCGAACGCCGGCAATCTCCGTGCTTACGAATACTTACTCTGCTATCATTTACTCTCCAAAGATCTCCGTTCTTTTGTAGAAGATTATGTACCGGGTAAGGTCTCTAGTCCCATTTTCGCCGAGGCCCTGCTGATCCATCTCGCCCGCCAAGGTAATATCCGTGCGGAAGAGCTTATAAAATACCAAATCCCGGTAGAGATAGCGAAAGAATTCGCCGATTATACCCGGCTTTATGAGGCAAAGGACACGAGTTTGAAAGAGAAATACGGCAAGACCTATTGGTTCTATTATCATTTTGCGACCACAGAGCCCGGAAAGGAGAGTAAGCCATGAAAGAAGCAAGAATCATGAAAGAGAACATAACCTATTACCTCGTCTGGATAATCTGCTTGCTGGCAGGATGTGCCCCTACCCCGAAGCAAATAGAGGATACCACAGACCCAATCCCCATGTATCCCGATTATACGGATATCATGATTCCCACGAATATCGCCCCTCTCAACTTCTTATTGAGAAACGATGCGGACGCTATGCAAGTAACTTTGAAAGGGGAATCAAAAGAGATACAATTATCTTTCGGAAAGAAAGCTATTTTCCCTTTAAACCTATGGGAAAGCCTTTTAGAGCAGGAAGTGGGCAACCGCCTACAAATAACCGTAGTCGCCCGTATCAAGGGTAAATGGTTTCGTTACCCCTCTTTCTACTGGCAAGTAGTTCCGGAGAAACTGGATAGTTATATAAGCTACCGACTTATAGAACCCGGCTACGAGGTATGGAACAAGATCCAATTATACGAGCGGGAGATCAATACCTTCGAGGAACGGGTTATTGCCGACAACAAAGATACCGACGGTTCTTGCATGAACTGCCATATTTACGGAAATAAGAAAGGAAGTTTATCCATGTTCCATTTACGGGGAAAGCAAGGAGGCACACTGCTGAACCGTAACGGACATTTGAGGAAGTTGAAACTGAGCAACGACAGTCTGCCGAATGGGGCTGTCTATGGCGATTTCCATCCATCGGGGCAGTTCGCCGTTTTTTCCACGAATATTATCATCCCTGCTTTTCATTCGTTAGGAAGTAAGCGGTTGGAAGTCTATGATACGACCTCCGACCTAGTGGTCGCCGATTTCAGAAAGAAACAACTCATCACCTCCCCATTGACTAGCCGGAAGGATGAGTTAGAGACCTTCCCAACTTTCTCGCCCGATGGGAACTGGATCTATTATTGTTCCGCTCCTCTCCTGCCGTTGCCCGATAGCATCCATAGCCTAAAATATTCCCTATGCCGCATATCTTTCCATAAAGATACCAAAGAATGGGGCCAACGGATCGAGACCGTATGGGATGCCCAGAAGCATAATGGCTCCGCCTGCCATCCCAAGATATCGCCCGACGGTAAATACCTGCTTTTCACGGTAGCCGATTATGGAACCTTCCCGATCTGGCACCGAGAAACAGACCTGCATATGATGAACCTCCAGACCGGGAAGATAGATACCTTACCTGCCGTCAACTCCGATAAATCGGATACCTACCATAGCTGGTCCTCTAACAGCCATTGGTTTGTCTTTGCCAGTAAGCGGGATGACGGACTATACGGAAAGCCTTATTTCTCTTACGTGGATAGTACGGGAAAAGCCTATAAACCGTTCGTACTCCCGCAAGAGGATCCGGAACATTGCGATATCACGTTAAAATCTTATAATATACCTGAATTATCCACTAGCGAGCTTCCTTTCGACGCTGAAGATGTACAAGAGATCTACTACGACGAGGAAGCTGAGACTTTTAAATAATAGAATCATGGAAAATACACGTAAATATAGATACATAAGAGGAATCGCCTCCTTATTATTCGGCTGTGCGATTTGCCTGTTTTGGGGACTTTATTATCCTCATCATTTACATTACCACGAGCAATTCCAGTTATTCCTGTTCACGCCGGAATATGGAATCGACAAATGTCTCCATCCCGGAGGCATCGCTGAATATATAGCGGAGTTCCTGACGCAGTTCTATTATTTCGCTTGGGCAGGGGCTACGATCTTGGCGATCGTTCTCGTGCTTATCCAACGGCAAATAAACTGGCTGGCCAAACAAATGGGGGCTTCCGACTTTTGGTATCCGCTCAGCTTTCTCCCTTCCATCCTGCTCTGGGTATTTTTATGTGATGAGAATGCCCTGCTGGCATTCCCCGTCTCCATAACTCTCGCCCTCTTCGCTCTAGTCATCCAGCGAAAAACTGCTCATTCATGGGGACGAATTATCTATACGCTCCTAATGATGCCGGTGCTCTACTGGATCGTAGGTGGTGGGGCCTATTTCATCTTCGTGATCGGAGTAGCAATCGGGCATTGCATCAAATCCGTGCCAGCCACATACAACAAATCCTATATTTGGATTCCTATCTACATCTTGCTTGGAATCCTATGCCCCCTATTGGCACAAAACCTCACGCAATATCCATTGCTTAGCCTCATAACCGGTATCGATTATTATCGTTTCCCCATGATCGTTCCCAACACCCTATTACTGACAATCGCTACCGTAGCCATAATGCCCGGGGCATTAGCCTTGCTACCCCCACCGGCAAAGGGTACTAAAGTTTGGATGGCCGCTATCCCCACCCTGCTCCTTATCGGTGGTGGCACATGGATCTATGCCGCCAGCAATCCGGATAAGGAAGAGGCCATGAAATACGACTACCTCACCCGCATGAAACAATGGAACAAGATTATCAAAGCGGCGGAAAACAAAGAACCAAATTCCCCCTTCTCCGTGACCTGCTTAAATCTGGCTCTCGCCAAGACCGGACAATTAGGGGATCGCATGTTCCATTTCTACCAGAATGGAACGGAAGGATTGATCCCGACCTTCCAAAGAGATTTTACCTCACCGCTCCCAACCAGCGAGATATTCTATCATCTGGGAATGATCAACTCCTCACAACGCTATATGTTCGAGGCGATGGAGGCTATCCCCGACTATAAGAAAAGCGGACGTGCCTATATGCGTCTGGCCGAGACCAACTTGATCAATGGACAATACGCAGTCGCCGCCAAATACCTGCGGGCTTTGCAGCATACCTTGTTCTATAAGAAATGGGCGACCAACGCCATGAGCTATCTAAATAACGATGAAAAGATAGAGAAGCATCCCGAATGGGGATGGTTGAGAAAAGCCCGATATACGGAAGATTTCTTGTTTAGCGACACGGAAATGGATGTCATGCTAGGCTTATTGCTGCAACATAACAAAAGTAACCGGATGGCTTTCGAGTATATGTTAGCCTATGTCTTACAAAAGAAGGATCTGGAACGCTTCATGAAATATTATCCGCTGGGAAAAGATCTAGGCTATAATCACATACCCATCTCTTATCAAGAGGCATTGATTTTCATTTGGACACAGCAGCATCCTAATTTCCAAGGCCTTCCTTGGAGCATCTCCCGCAACGTATTGGAAGGGGTAAGCGAGTTCGCCCGTGTCTATATGACGCAGAAAGACTCCGAGCCTATCCTTCGCCCGAAATACGAGAAGACATTTTGGTATTACTTATTATTCAGAAAATAAACGGCCATGAGAAAGCTTATCTTATTATATAGTATATGTATAGCGTTATTTACCGCCTGTGGGGATTCGGTGGTATCCCCCGAACAAATAGAGAAATACCCGTCCATCTATCCGGATTATATCGGGGTAACAGTTCCCGCCACGATAGCTCCAATGAATTTCTCTTATACGGATACCTCCTATGAGCGGATAGATGTTATCGTAAAAGGGCACCAAGGCAAAGAGGTACATATAAACGCGAAGCATGTCAATTTCCCGGAAAAAGAGTGGAAGCAACTGCTCACCTCCAATCAAGGCGATAGTTTACTCTTTACTGTCAGTATCAAGCAAAAGGGTAAATGGAGTACTTACAAACCTTTCCCCATGTACATCAGCCCCCACCCGATCGATTACGGCCTAGTATACCGAAAGATCGCTCCCGGTTATGAAGTCTATAGCCGTATGGGTATTTATGAGCGTGATCTATCGTCTCATAAAGAAAGACCTTTGGTGGAAAACACGCTGGTCAAAGGTATGTGCGTAAACTGCCATGCCTTCAATCGTACGGACCCGAGCCATTTCAGTCTTCACATCCGAGGAACGCATGGAGCCACTTTTATGAGAACCGGCAATAAGGATGAATACCTCAACACGAAAACAGATCAGACAATCGCCGCTTGCGTCTATCCCTACTGGCATCCCGGAGGCGAATATATAGCGTATTCCACGAACAACACCCGGCAATCGTTCCATACGGTTAAGGACGAGCGGGTAGAAGTCTTGGATTTGGAATCTGATGTAGTCGTTTACCATCCGGCAGATCATCGTCTACTTCTTTGCGATTCTTTGCAAAAGAAAGACAGGTTCGAGACCTTCCCCGCATTCTCCCCGGATGGTCGTACGCTTTACTTTTGTTCCGCCGAGGCTAAAAAGATTCCCGAAGAATATAAAGAGATAAGATATAATTTATGTAGTATCGATTTCGATCCCTCTACCGGTACATTCGGGAGCCGTATCGATACGTTGGTGAACGCTGAGGCTTTAGGGAAAAGCGTATCTTTCCCCCGTCCTTCCTATGACGGCAAATATATTATGTTCACCTTATCCGATTACGGAAACTTTTCGATCTGGCATAAAGAGGCGGATCTATGGTTACTGGACTTGACAAGCGGAGACCTCCGCAAGCTATCCGAAGTAAATAGCGATGACACCGAAAGCTTTCACAACTGGAGTAGCAACTCCCGCTGGTTTGTCTTCAGTAGCCGCCGGGGTGACGGCCTTTATACCCGCCTTTATCTGGCTAGCATGGATGAGAATGGCAAGATAAGCAAGCCCTTTCTCCTTCCCCAGGAAGATCCGGAAACCTATTACGATCGCTCTGTCTATTCCTATAATGTCCCGGATTTCACGAGCGAGCCTATCAAGATCGACACAAGGGTATTTGAAAAGAAGATAACCTCGAAAGAACGTATACAGGTACAAGCTAAGAAATAAAAATAATACCACTATCCGATAAAATAATACTAGATTGTCTGCCCGATACCTCTTACATTTGCGTTCATAAAGAAAGACAGTTATCATGAAGAACACGAAATTAATTACCATGTTATGCCTAGGGGCATTAATCGCCTGTTCACCGTCGAAGAAAGGACTAGAGCCGACAAGCGAACAGGTTTCGCCGAGAGGACGTTTAATAGAGAACCTACGTGCGATTCCACAAAAAGGAATCATGTTCGGACACCACGATGATACGGTTTATGGGATCGGATGGGAATTTGACGAAGGAGGCTCAGACGTGCGAAAAGTATGCGGCGATTATCCGGCCGTTATCAGCTTTGATCTTGGAGAGATCGAACTCGGGGGAGATAAAAGCCTTGATAAAGTACCTTTCGAGAAAATACGCAAGGAAATCATCAACCAATATAACCGGGGAGGCTTGGTATCTTTAAGTTGGCATCCCCGTAACCCTAAAACCGGAGGGGACGCTTGGGACGTATCAGACCATGCTGTCGTGAAATCGATCCTTCCGGAAGGGGAGAACTATGAGAAATTCCAAAGTTGGCTAGGCAAAGTGAATGATTTCATCCTTTCCTTGAAAACAAGCGATGGCACCAAGATTCCCGTCCTATTCCGTCCTTGGCACGAACACACCGGAAGTTGGTTCTGGTGGGGACAGAATTTATGTACCACGGATGAATACAAAGCGCTATGGCGAATGACCGCCGATTATCTAAACGCTCACGGAGCAACAGACCAGATCGTATACGCTTATTCCACAGGTACAGAGCCGCAGGATCAAGCGTCTTATCTGGAACGTTACCCCGGACATGACTTGATCGACGTCCTAGGCTTCGACGCTTACCAACGGGAAGATAAGGATTTCTTCTTGAAAAGCATGGATACCAGTCTTTCAGTAATAGACAGCATAGGCAAAGCCAACCATAAGATCATAGCGGTCACGGAGACCGGCTACGAAGGGATACCAGACTCCACATGGTGGACGGGAACCCTGCTGCCTGCCATGGAGAAATATCCGGTCGCTTATGTATTGGTATGGAGAAACGCCCGTGAAAAAGTCACTCACTTCTTTGGCCCTTATCCCGGACAAGCCTCTGCCGAGGATTTCAAGAAGTTCTTTGAAAATCCGAAAACATTGTTCGCCTCCGATATCAACCTATATAAATAACATCATACATAACCAGATAAATCACGTCATATCCAGTTGTAGAGACGGGGCGTGCCCCGTCTCCCACCATCTGATAATATCATTTAAAGCAAAAACATCATGGAACAATTTCAAGAAAAAGTAAACGAACTCTTCGCTAAACACGAAACCTTGTTAAGCCGGAAAAATATCCCTTTAGAAGACGGAAACGGAATCTTCACCCGTTATCAACACCCTGTACTGACAGCCGCACATACCCCGATCTTCTGGAGATATGACTTAAATGAAAAGACAAACCCCTACTTGATGGAACGCATCGGCATGAACGCAACCATGAACTCCGGCGCAATCAAATGGAATGGTAAATATATATTAATGGTACGTGTAGAAGGAAGCGACCGTAAATCCTTCTTCGCCGTAGCCGAAAGCCCGAACGGAGTAGACAATTTCCGTTTTTGGGATTACCCGGTAACCATGCCGGACGATCTTGTCCCGGCCACGAATATTTACGACATGCGCCTAACCGCTCATGAAGACGGCTGGGTTTACGGAATCTTTTGCGCCGAGCGCCATGACCCGAACGCAGCTCCCGGAGATCTATCCTCGGCAACCGCCACGGCAGCTATCGCCCGGACAAAAGACTTGAGAAACTGGGAACGTCTCCCGGATTTAAAGACCAAGAGCCAACAACGTAACGTCGTATTACACCCGGAATTCGTAAATGGTAAATATGCCCTTTACACCCGCCCCCAAGACGGATTTATCGACGCGGGAAGTGGCGGTGGTATCGGATGGGCCTTGATTGATGATATCACGCACGCCGAAGTCAAGGAAGAAACCATCATCGACCAACGTTACTACCATACGATCAAGGAAGTGAAAAATGGCGAAGGCCCCCACCCGATCAAAACACCGAGAGGCTGGTTACATCTCGCCCATGGCGTACGGGGATGCGCCGCCGGATTACGTTACGTGCTTTATATGTATATGACCGCGTTGGAAGATCCCACGAGACCTATCGCCACACCCGCCGGCTATTTCATGGCTCCGGAAAATGAGGAACGGATCGGCGATGTATCCAACGTTTTATTCTCTAACGGATGGATCGCGGATGAGGATGGAACCGTATATATTTACTACGCATCCTCCGATACCCGTATGCACGTGGCTGTATCCACAATCGATAAATTGGTAGATTACTGCATGAACACTCCGGCCGACGGGCTGACTACGACCGCATCTGTCGAGACGCTGAAAAAGCTGATCGATCGAAATCTTCCACTCCTGAAATAACCTACAAAAACCACTCATATGATTAAACTAACAGAGAAGATAGGCTACGGTTTCGGGGACATGGCATCGTCCATGTTCTGGAAACTGTTTGGCGCTTACTTGATGATTTTCTATACGGACGTATTCGGATTACCGGCAGCAGCCGTAGGTACGATGTTCTTGATAACTCGTATATGGGACTCGGTCTTTGACCCGATTGTCGGCGTCGCGGCGGATCGTACGCAAACACGCTGGGGAAAATTTCGCCCTTATTTGCTTTGGCTGGCGATCCCGTTCGCCGCTATCGGAGTGCTCACTTTCACGACTCCTTCTTTCGGACAAACAGGTAATTTGATCTATGCCTATATCACCTATTCCTTGATGATGATGGTGTACTCCGCTATAAACGTGCCTTACGCATCCCTGCTTGGAGTAATGAGCCCGTTGCCACAAGACCGCAATACCCTTTCTACGTATCGAATGGTATTCGCTTATATCGGTAGCTTTATAGCTCTGTTGCTATTCATGCCGATGGTACGCTTCTTTAGCGAAAATAGCGATGAATTGGCGGATCAACAACATGGATGGACCCTAGCGGTCGTAGTTATCGCTATCCTGTGCGCCATTCTCTTTTATGGATGTTTCGCATGGACAAAAGAACGGGTAAAACCGATTAAAGAGCAACAAGGCTCGTTAAAAGATGACTTGAGAGACCTATTGCGCAACAAGCCTTGGTGGATACTATTGGGAGCAGGTGTCTCCGCTCTGGTTTTCAATTCCATCCGCGACGGGGCTACCGTATATTATTTCAAATACTTTATCGTTGAGGAAGCCTATGCCAATGTATCTCTTTTCGGAGTCTCCTTCGTCTTAAGCGGATTATATCTGGCGGTAGGACAGGCGGCAAACATTATCGGAGTAATCTTGGCCGCCCCATTAAGCAACCGGATCGGAAAGAAAAGAACCTATATGGGCTCCATGCTGATCGCCTCGGTCTTAAGCATCCTCTTTTTCTGGCTCGACAAGACGGATCTAGCCCTGATATTCACGTTCCAAGTGTTCATCAGTATTTGCGCCGGTAGTATTTTCCCCTTACTTTGGTCCATGTACGCCGATTGCACGGATTACTCAGAACTAAAAACCGGGAACCGTGCCACAGGATTGATCTTCAGTTCCTCGTCTATGAGCCAGAAATTCGGATGGGCGATCGGCACGGCTATCACAGGCTGGCTGCTCGCTTTCTTCGGATTTCAGGCCAATACCGTACAAAGCGAGGAAACGATTAGCGGAATCAAGATGTTCCTCAGTTTCTTACCGGCCGTAGGTACGATCCTGTCTGTTGTATTTATCGCTTTCTATCCGCTTAGCGAGACAAAGATGAAGGAAATCACCGCTACATTAGAAACCAAAAGAAAAGAAACAAATGAATAAAATCACCGAAGATTTACAAAACGAGGTTCAATGGGAGCTAGAGAACAATATCCTCCCTTTTTGGATGAACCGAATGATTGATAATGAGTATGGTGGTTTCCATGGGCAAATCACGGGAAACGGCCAACGAGTCGTACATGCCCCTAAAGGCGCCATCTTGAACGCCCGTATCCTATGGACATTCTCCGCCGCATACCGTTTATTACGAAAGCCGGAATATCTGGAAACGGCGACCCGTGCAAAACGCTACCTTATCGATAAATTCTACGACCAAGAATTCGAGGGTATTTACTGGGAATTAGACTATACCGGTCAACCGGTGCAAACCAAAAAGCAAATCTACGCCTTAGGATTCGCTATCTACGGATTAAGCGAGTACAACCGGGCTACCGGAGATAAAGAAGCGTTGGATTATGCGATCCGTCTCTTCAAGGCGATCGAACAATATAGTTTCGACCCGGAAAAGAACGGTTATATGGAAGCCTTTACGAAAGACTGGAAACTGATAGAGGATATGCGACTCAGCGACAAGGATGAGAATGAGAAAAAAACAATGAATACCCATCTGCATATCCTCGAACCTTATACCAACTTGTACCGGGTATGGAAAGACGAGCACCTCAAAAAACAACTCCGAAACTTGATCCTGATTTTCACCGACAAGATTTTGGATCACCGTACCTATCATTTAAACCTCTTTTTCAACGAGGATTGGGAAAGCAAATACCGTATCATCTCCTACGGTCATGATATAGAGGCATCTTGGTTACTGCATGAGGCCGCTATCGAATTGGGAAACAACGAGATCCTTCAGAAAGTAGAGCCTTTGGTTCAAAAGATAGCGATAGCGGCCGAAGACGGGTTATTAGCGAACGGTAGCCTCATTTACGAGTATCACCCGGATGAGAAGAAAGCCGACACGGACCTGCATTGGTGGGTGCAAGCCGAGAATGTAGTGGGTCATTTCAACTTGTATCAACATTTCGGAGATGAGCCTGCCTTAGGCACAGCCTATACATGCTGGAAATTCATTCAGCGTTATTTGATCGACAAGGAACAAGGGGAATGGCATTGGAGCGTATCGCTCGATCACGAGATCAATCGCGAGGATGACAAGGCCGGTTTCTGGAAATGTCCCTATCACAACGGACGGATGTGTATGGAGATTATCGAACGACTTACCGGCGAATAGCCGTCCGAAAGACCGCCTGCCGGCTCTTTTTTATCAGATTAACAACCGTCGGAAGTTTCCGACATCAAAAAAAACAAGCGATATGAACAAATTCTATTGGATGGCGATCGGCCTCCTTCTCGGTTTGGTGAACCTCCGGGCCGAGATCAAGCTGCCAGCTTTGGTAGGCGACAACATGGTACTCCAACAAGCCACTAAAGTACGGCTCTGGGGAAATGCAACCCCAAATTCAAGCCTGAAAGTCCGTAGTTCTTGGGACAATACGGAATACACGGCCCAAGTAAACGATCAAGGCAGATGGGAAATCTGGGTTCAGACGCCCTCGGCCAGTTTCGAAAAGCAACAGTTAACATTAGAGAATGGACAAGACAAGATTGTCTTGCATGATCTTCTGATCGGCGAGGTATGGTTCGGTTCCGGCCAATCTAATATGGAAATGCCATTAAGAGGTTTCTGGCACTGCCCTATCGAGGGAGGTAACCACGCTATCGCTACATCCGGGAAATATAAGAACTCGATCCGTTACGCTACGATCCAACGGGTCGGAGCCTTGGAACCGAAAGATTATCCGGTAGGTGGCGAATGGAAAGTATGTGATCCGCGAAACGCCCCGGAGTTCGGAGCTACCGCCTATTTCTTCGCAACCCTGTTGACCGAGGTGTTGAACGTGCCGGTAGGTATCATCAATTGTAGCTGGGGCGGCTCCACAGTGGAAGGTTGGTTGCCCAAAGACATCCTGCGGAATTATAGCGATATCGATCTATCCTTAGCGGGTAACGATGAGAAAATCCATCCGATGCTACAACCCATGATCATGTATAACGGAATGCTGAAACCAGCCAGCAAATATACGGTCAGAGGTTTCCTATGGTATCAAGGAGAGTCAAATGTCGGACACCCGGACTACGCTAAACGCCTAGCGACAATGGTAGAACATTGGAGAGGATTATGGGGACAAGGAGAATTACCTTTCTATCTGGTAGAAATCGCCCCTTACGAATATGGAGAAGGAGACCAAGCCGCGTACCTTCGTGAAGAGCAATACAAAGCCACCCGGTTGATCCCCAATAGCGGTATTGTTTCCACAAACGATCTGGTACAGGAT
Source organism: Parabacteroides sp. AF21-43 (assembly GCF_003635435.1). Classification (NCBI taxonomy): domain Bacteria; kingdom Pseudomonadati; phylum Bacteroidota; class Bacteroidia; order Bacteroidales; family Tannerellaceae; genus Parabacteroides; species Parabacteroides sp. AF21-43. The sequence goes on from NZ_QTMG01000011.1 coordinate 74,571, forward strand.
TACGAGAAACGGCAAATACACCCCAAAGAGAAACAAAAGATCGGTGAGCGTCTTTGTTATATGGCTCTAAACAAAACCTATGGTTATACAACCATCGCTTGTGAGGGCCCCCAATACGATCATATGGAAATAGATAAAGATAAAATCATTCTTTTTTTCAAGAATGCGGAAGATGGCTTCAATCGAGATAACGGGATCATAGGCTTCGAGATAGCCGGAAAAGACATGCGTTTCCACAAGGCAAACGCAACTATAGACGCTAACAAGAAAACCGTTATTATCTCAGCTCCGGGCGTAAAAGCCCCAATAGCCGCTCGTTATGGTTTCCGGAATTTCCAAATTGGCAACTTGCAAAACATACAAGGATTACCGGTGCTTCCATTCCGCACGGATAAATAAAACGACTTAGAAAATAAAACACAATACGTTATAATATTCAAGCTTGTTCATACGTAATGTCTTATTTTCATTTGTAAGACGTATTTAGTTTTTATTTCATTCTATTGTGATAATAGAAATTACCCTCCTAAAGTATTAGTAAACTTAATTCTTCCCATAAAAAAATGGGAGATCTTATTTTACAAGGAATCAGAGACCTCCTCTGATTCCTATTTATTTTTCATTCATATCATAATGTATACAAAAAATGATAGTTTGTATACAGACCATACTAATACATTGCGCTTTTTTTGCATCTAGATTTACTGAAGGGGGAAATATTTGTATAACAAACTAAATAACAATAATTTCATGAACAAGCTTATTAACAGAATTTCTCCGGAAACATCTGAAAACCGAATCTTACACGCTGGCTTTAGTATCATATTGATGTCAGAGGAAATAACACAAACCTTATCTGGTTTATCCAGCGATATGATTATTTTTATCTTAAGCGGATCCATAACTATATATTCCACTAAAGAAGAAAAGAAAACAATCGGTGAACAGTATATGATCTTTCTAAGATCATTTGAAAATTATACATATGATATCACCCTAGGTTCAAAAATCATCATTTTCTTTTTTGACAGTTTAACGATGAATGAGTTACCGTATTACCAACATCCGTACGGAATATTACCTCAACCTATCTCTAAGTGGATAGAGCTGAAAATAGTGGAACCTTTATACGGTTTTCTAGAACTTGTCGGACAATATCTTGAAAATAATTTCCTGAACTACCCTTTGTATGAATTAAAGAGAACGGAATTATTCTACTTATTGAAAAAGCTTTATAGAAAAGAGGAATTAGACTACTTTTTCTATTTATCAAGTACGCATTCAGCAGAGTTTGAGAGACTCATCGCCGAGAATTATATAAAAGCTAAAACAGTAACAGATCTAGCTCAAATGATAGGTTACGGAGTAAATTCCTTTCGGATGAAGTTTAAAAAAGTTTTCGGTATTCCAGCCTACGAATGGCTGATGCAAGAGAAATCCAAACGACTATTGGTCGCCATAGCTAACAGCGAGGATGATTTTAAGAACATAATAGATGAATTCGATTTCTCCTCGCATTCGCATTTCTACAAATTTTGCAAGGCACGCTTTGGATATAGTCCCACGGAGCTAAGGAAAAAACTTAAATCGTTGTAGAAAACACCCCCTATCAGAATATACATTTAAATTGTCAAGTTGTATAACTCCTAATAAGTTATGCTCATTTATCTTTGCCTCATTGATTTTAGACACCTATCCGTATGGATGATCTAATAAAAGATAGTGTATAATGACCACCATATTTTTTAATGTTTTACTATTCCAAATTAAAGACTGGGATAAAATTTGTAAAGAAGAGGGTAAAATGACATCGCCGATAATTTGCTATATTTTGCTAGGGGTTATCTTATTCATAATCTTGATGCGTATACTTTCCATATTGCAGTTTTTGCGATTGAAGCGGAAGGTAAAGAAACGTATTTCCCCGAAACACGATAAACCTTCCTGTAAATAAAGCCTCAACCCACTTACATACATTAATAATTAAAGGAAGAACCAATTCGCTTCTTTCTATGTTTATATAGGAAAAGCGTTTAGATCATGGGCTTCAACATTCCTTACACAGACAAAAAGCGGGTCGTAATTATCGGGGGCGGATTTGGAGGGTTAAAACTAGCTGAGAAATTGAAAAAGAGCAAGTTTCAAGTAGTCTTAATCGACAAGAACAACTATCACCAGTTTCCTCCCTTGCTTTATCAAGTAGCGTCCTCCGGCTTAGAATATAATGAAATATCCTTTCCATATCGAAAGATATTCCAGAAGAGAAAGAACTTTTACTTCCGGTTGGCAGAGGTATATGGCGTCAATCCGAAAGGGCATACCATTCAAACCTCCATCGGCGAATTGGAATATGATTATCTTGTAATCGCCGCTGGAACTATCACCAACTTCTTTGGAAACAAAACGATCGAGGAACAGTCTCTACCCATGAAAACGGTAGAAGAGGCGTTAGCTTTACGAGACACCTTATTAATTAATTTAGAGAAAGCGACTACTTGTACGGACCCGGACGAGAAGCAAGCTTTGCTAAATATAGTTGTTGTAGGTGGAGGGGCTACAGGTGTAGAAGTATCCGGCGCTTTATCCGAGATGAAACGGTTTGTTTTGCCGAAAGACTATCCGGATCTAGGAAACTTTCATATGAATATCTATCTGATAGAAGGGTCCCCTAAATTACTAGGGGCCATGTCTCCGGAAGCCTCCTCCAACGCTAAACGCTTCCTTGAGGATATGGGCGTTAACATCATTCTTCAGAAGCGTGTCGTGGACTATAAGGATGGGAACGTTTTCTTAGATGACGGACAAACCATACCCACTAGAACCTTACTTTGGGTAAGTGGTGTGAAAGCGGTTCATTTCGATCATATCGAAGGAGAACTCTTGACCCGGGGGGAACGGATTATCGTCAATGAATGTAATCAAGTAAAAGGCTTATCCAATATATTCGCCATAGGAGATGTCTGCTGGATGACAGAACCGGATTACCCGAACGGACATCCGCAAGTCGCTCAGGTAGCGATTCAGCAAGGTGAGTTATTAGCCGAAAATCTACAACGGATCGAGGCTCTAAAAAAACCGAGACCTTTCCATTATAAGAATTTGGGAACTTTAGCTACTGTCGGCAGGAATAAAGCGGTTGCCGATTTAAATAAGGTGAAATTACACGGATTTACGGCATGGTTGGTTTGGATGCTCGTACATTTACGCTCCATCTTAGGAATCAAGAATAAGCTAATTGTACTGATCGACTGGATCTGGAATTATTTCACGTACGACCGTTCCATGCGTTTCATCTTGTTCATCCAAAAGCACAAACAAGATGGAACACAGGGCACGGAACCTACTTTATAAACGATAAGTCAACGTAAGCCAAGCTACCCGGGCATCACGATTGCGCTTTTGCGTCATTTCTAAGTTCGGGGCATCAATAATCGTTGTTTCTTCTAAACTATCGAATATATTGTTGATACTTAAGTTCGCGCATAATTTACGATTGAGGAAATATTGAGAGAGACCGGCATTTACGCTATAACGGCCTTTGATCTTACCTTGAGGCGTAAGCTGGTCGGAAACGTAGAAGCCGTCTACCTGAAAATCCGTAGTCGGCGTAATACTTACGTTCACATTCCCCTTGACATCCCAGCAAACCAAGGATTTCTTCTCGCCATAGCCTACCGTACGCCCATCGATCTCGTCCCGATAGATATCCCCGGAGAAACCGACCGTCAAGATACGTACCGGATTCCAGCTACCGGACAAGTCGGCTCCGACTGCTTGGCTATGTCCGATATTCTCTTTCTTCCAAACCGTCTCATCATTTACTTGGCCAGCGATCTCCATGATACGATTCGTACGATTCCGGTAATAAATAGCCGGAGTCAAACGAAAACGGGGAGCCGAAAACTGATATCCTAGCTCTACGTTATGTATAAACTCATCCTTCAAGTCCGGATTCCCCTGTATGATATGGGTAGGATCACTGTTATTCAAGAAAGAGCACAAATAGCTGCCATTCGGACGAATCGCCCGTTGCTGATAACTCAAGCTTAAACGATTGCTCTTATTCACCTCATAAGTAAAACGGGCACGAGGATACAAATGAAAACGAGAACTCTTGTTCTCTTTGCCTTTTATCCCCTGCCAATAAGGGTCGTTGATCCAAGAAGGGCTAAACTCATTCATCTTAAAATGACTAAATTCCGCCTGTATCCCTATCTCCGCGTTAAAAGCGCCCCAATTCTTAACCACGTCCGCATAGATCAAATTCAGATAACGGTTGAAATCGTAATTATACGATTTCGCCGGACTTAACTCAAAACTACCGTCCACCTTATCAAAAGCAGCCGTCAGATAATCCTCGTTTCGCGCACGACCTATATAACCAAGCTTGAAATCCCAACCATCGATCTCCTGCCCATATCCAAATCCCCAGAAATAATTATGTTTCGTATGGTCGATAAATTGGTTATCCTCCGAGATGATATTCCCGTTTTGAGGATTCTCATTCTTGAAATCATTATCCTCATCATACGAGAAATTATTATAGTTGAATACGGTATAAAAACCTTGATTCTCCGAAATCTCATGGTTCCAATACGCTTCGGCGGCATAAGCTTCCTGGCGCTGGTCGTTATACCGGTTACGGATCACGTACTTCATTTGCTCCCCTTTCGGGTTGAATACCCGGTTGTTAATGCGTCCATACCGGCTATAATCCATCAAATGATACAGGCCATGCACGGTGATCCGGTCTTTCGCGGAAAGATCATAGTCTACTTTCATATCCGCCACATGTACGTCCGGACGAGCCGTGGCATTATTATTCATCTCCGTCCGGTTTTTAGCGGTCGCGGTCGATTTGCTGAAAGATCGTTCCCGGTATTCCCTCCTATAATTGTATTTCGCGTTGATATGGAATTTTCCGGGATGCAAATTCAATACCGCTCCTGCGTTATATCGCTCATTCCATCCCGCCCCAAGCGTAACATATAGAGGGGAATCTCCCGTTCCATACATACGAGGCACCAGATTGAGTATGCCCGCGTCACCATCCGGCACCGCATTAATCGGAGGAAATGCCCCTAATGAGATCTGGTTAAAGAACAGGGCGGGAAGTTGGATCAGCACGTCACCGCTATATTCTTCCAGCAAACCGTAAGGAACTCCATCGACAAGCATCCCGACATTACCGGAGCCCCTGTATGTAACGGCTCCTTCCATATCGGTTATGACAGAAGGCAATTGGCGAAAAGCATCCGCCGCCGTATTGGTAACGCTACTCAAGTTATTATCTACCCGCAAGATTTTCATCCCGCCCCTCTCGCTCAACCCGGCGAAACGGGTACCCTGAATCTCTATGTTCCGGATCGTAAGCGTCGTATCGGCAGGAGTCTGCGAGAATACCGGCATAGCCAATAGAGCGGCCAATGGAAGAAGTAAAATTTGTCTCATATCATTATCTATGGTTTATAAACAAAAAAAGTCTGTATGTTCAACGCATACAGACTGTCCTCAAAACTCGTTTACTGATTATTATTCAGCAGGAGCAGCTTCTACGGCAACAGAGTCAGTAACCTCAACAGCTACAGAATCAGTAGCGGCAGCATCCTCTTCTACTACAGGAGCTTCCTCAACTACAGTAGCCTCTTCTGTTTCAGCAACAGATTCGGTAGATTCAGCAGATTTGTTGCCACAAGATGCGAATGATACAGCTGCGATAACAGCAGCAAATGCAACTAACTTTTTCATTTTGTTCTTAATTTAAACGGTCTATAATATCTTGTTGTTGTAAAACGATGCAAATGTATGTATTAATCATATATGTTGTACAACATAAGACGTTTTTTTTTGAATTATTTTCTACCGCTTTTACAATATGCTGAATATTAGCTGCGTTTGCTTTCTATTTATTTATCAATAATTACTGTATAGGTAACGCTTAATGCTTTTCTTCGGTGTTTTCTCAAATTCTGTCGGATACAATTGTATCTCCGAGATCGTTTCGTAAGGAGCCAGGAGCTTGTTCAACTCTATCCTATTTTGTTCCATGATAACTGGAAGATCCGTATGCGAGATACCCGTACTATCCACCGTATCGTAATCCGGATACACCATCCCGATCAATTTCCCGTTTTTCTCCACGACCAAACTCTCCATCACGAATGGCAAATTGTTCAATTTGGATTCAATCTCTTCCGGATAAATATTTTGTCCGCTAGCGCCCAAGATCATCGTCTTGCTACGTCCACGTATAAAAATACGGTTGTCATGATCGATCGTACCCAAATCACCAGTCCTTAGCCAGCCATCTTCCGTGAAGACATTTTGGGTTGCCTCATCATTCTTATAATAGCCTTTCATTACGTTCTCGCCCGATACTTGAATCTCGCCTACCTTATTATAAGGGTCTTCCGAATCGATACGGACTTTCATGATCCCTTTCAAGATCTGTCCGCAAGAACCGGGCACATACTCATTATTATGGTCATAACTGATCAACGGGCCACATTCCGTCATACCATAACCGATCGTGAACGGGAATTTGATCTTATACAAGAAATCCGTTACTTCTTGATTCATGGCGGCGCCCCCCACGATCACTTCACGGAAACGTCCTCCCAAGGCATCCACCAAATGTTTGCGGATCTGCGCATAGATACGTGAATCCAACAGTGGGATATTCAAGGCCAACTTCAAGGTTCGCTTATTCAACTGAGGAAGGATCATCTTCTTATAGATCTTCTCCAAAATCAGGGGAACCATCAAGATCAAGTTCGGCTTCACCTCCTCGAATGCCTTTAATAAGATCTTAGGAGACGGCACCTTACCTAATAAATAGACATGCACACCGAATGCCATGGGTACCAATAAATTGAAAGCGCAACTATAGGCATGGGCCAGAGGCAGGAAACATAACTCACGTTCACCCCGGAACAATAGATCCAGTGTCCGGGCATACGTCACGTTTCCGGCTAAATTATTCCCCGTCAACATAACCCCTTTGCTAAATCCGGTCGTACCCGATGTATAGTTGATCTCTACCACCTTGTCATTATCCAACTCAGCGTATTTGATATCCTCTTGGGTGAAGCCATCCGGATATTTCTCGGTCATCTTCTCATCCAGCGATTTCATCAACTTCTGGATATTCTCCCCATCCCGTTGATGCAAGCAACGATAATCAGAAAGAGAGAATACGCCGCGAACCTCCTCGATCTTATCTTCCTCCAAAGAATCCCAAATCCGGTCGCTAACAAACAAAAAGACAGATTCCGAGTGGTTAATAATATGATGTACATCATTCGGATTAAAGTCCTGAAGAATAGGCACGATAATCGCCCCATAAGTAACAACCGCCATATAAGCGATGCACCAACGGGAGCTGTCTTTACCGATCAACGCGATCTTGTCTCCACGACGGACTTGGCACTCATGGAATAAAAGATGAATACGTGCGATCTCCGTTGCTACATCACCGAAAGTAAAGGTTTTACTTTTCCCGTAATCCGTTAATGCCGGCAAGGCCCAGTTTTCCTTGAAACTCTCCTCGTAAATCTTAATGAAATTCTCTTTGATCATAGCACACTTTTGTGAAATTCGCGTAAAAGTAAAAACAAATCCTTACTTTTGCCATGATATAACCTATAAATTTAAAATAAGAATGAAAAGAATCACTCTCGCATGGGCATTGACCCTCTGTAGTTTTATTACATTTATCGCCTGTTCATCCCCAGATGTTGGAGAAAGAAGCGTAAGCATTATCCCCGCTCCGGCCCAAATGACAGTAGGCGAAGGTACATTCACGATCCATCCCGGCATCGAGATCGGTTATGCGGACGAATCCTTAAAGGGTATGGGCGAGTTGCTATCCAACGAGATAGAAAAGTTGTCCGGCATCAAGCTGGCTTCTGCCTCAGACAAAGAATCGAATTGCATCATCTTCCTCGAGTTGACAGATCCGAAAGAGTTCGCCGACCTGCCAAAAGCTTATGGATTGAGTCCGAAAGATAGTGTCCCCGTAGATGAGTCTTACTCCCTCTCCATCCAAAAGAGAAACATCTACATCAAGGCCACTACCCTAGAAGGTATCTATCGAGGTATCACTACCTTGAAACAAATCGTGGGTAGTAACCTACAACCCGGAGGCGAGAAGATTTATCTACCGCTACTGGAAGTGAAGGACGCACCTCGTTTCGCTTGGCGCGGACTCTCTTTCGATGTATCTCGTTGCTTCTTCGATCCCGAGGAAGTGAAACAAGTGATCGATATGGTCGCCTTATATAAGATGAACGTACTGCATATGCATCTTTCCGATAACCAAGGCTGGCGTATCGAGATCAAGAAATATCCCGAGCTAGCGGAAATAGGAGGTCAACTTCCCAACAACGGCAGAAAAGGAGGCTATTATACGCAAGAGGAGTTCAAGGATCTCGTTAATTACGCGAAAGAACGCTTCATCACGATCATCCCGGAAGTAGATATCCCGGGGCATACAGCTGCCGTATTCGCCGCTTATCCGGACTTCAAGAACGCTGTCAAATTCAAGACCAAGGTTAACATCCCGGGGCAGGCCTTCAATGCCCTCGACGTAGACGATCCGAAAGCGATGCAATTTACGGAGGATGTTATCGCGGAGCTAGCCGCTTTAGCACCCGGAAACTACATTCATATCGGAGGCGACGAGGCGATCGGCTTACCCCATGATAAGTTCGTCCGTTTTATAAATAAGACACGGGAAATCGTACTGAAGAATGGAAAGAAAATGGTCGGCTGGCAAGAAACCGCCCGTGCGGATATCTCGGAAGGCGATGTCATCCAGCACTGGATTTATCTGAAGCAAAAAAGCGAGAACTCTTCTAAGAAAAAAGATAATATACCTGCCGAATATAAAGAGATCATGGCCTTATTCGCCGAATTCATGAAAGAGGCACCAAAAGATCCGGGACTTGGTATATCCAAAAAAGCGAAAGTGATTCTCTCGCCGAGCGGTTACGTTTATCTGGACCATAAATATCTGGAACCAAGTGCGGACTCCACCCAAAACGCGGAGCAAGAACGTCTGGGCATGGCCGCCTATGAGAAACAAACGATCCAAGAAATGTACGACTGGGACCCGATGACCTTCAACCCAACTGTAGAGAATCCTCAAAAAGATGTAGCGGGTATAGAAGCCGCTATCTGGTGCGAGACGATCACCAATTTCAGAGATCTGCAATTCCTGTTAATGCCCCGTTTGGCTGGTGTCGCCGAAAAAGGTTGGTCCAAAGTAGAGAACACACATTGGGACGAATATAAAGTAAGACTTGGCGCGCAAGCCCCCTTATGGGAAAAGGCCGATTGGAACTATTTTAAATCATCCTTAGTGGATTGGAAATAACAGTACAAAATCTTCATAATATTACGAATATTTCGAAATAAATTAAATATCTTTGTCCTATTAACTTTAGGACAAAGATATTTTTATGAATAAATGGCTTATTATATTTGCGATATTACTAACCGCTTGTACCGGCACAAGCGAGAAATCAGAGGAATGTATAACAATTGACCTAGCAACTGTTTTTGACCATCAACCTCAAGAAGTAGCCTTAAAGAAATGGGCGAAATCCATCCAATTCATCCCTCTGCAAACGAATGACTCAATCTTGATCAAATACATCTCCCGCATTATTAAACACGGCGATAAGCTATTGGTGCAGCATGATAACAGAGCTTCCGTTTTCGACTTGGCAGGAAAATATTTATACGATATCGGCAAACAAGGAGGAGGTCCGGATGAGTTTAGTCGTATATCCGGACTAGAACCTCATGATCATCTTATTTATATAAAAGATAGCCCCATCCGAATAAAGATATACGATTGGCAAGGGAAATTCCACCAAACCATTCAAATTCCGGATAAGAACATCCGGGGATTTTATCCCCTCCCTAAGACGAACGTTATCCTAGGTCACGTACCCAACCTCTCTGGCAACGCACCCATTCGGTTCTATTTTTGCCAAGATACAGTCATATCGGATAGCATACCTTACTATAAATCTTATACAGAACCTCCTTTCGTCATGACATTTACCTATGAGTTCCGTCCTTTCGACGGAAATAAGATTGCCGCATTTAAGGAGTTGTTCTGCGATACGATATTTAAAGTTTCCAACGACATGAAGCTAATTCCTTATGCCGTCCTCGATCTAGGTAAATACCGAACGCCCGAGGAACTCCGTTATAATATCACGATAGACGATATAAAAAACGACCTGTTCAGGACAAAGACGATCCCTGTCATACCCGGGCAAATCGGAGACCGGCTCTATATGCATAACTTCTCCGATAAAGATACCTATACATTATATTATGATATAGCGGAGAAGCAATTAGCCTATGTACAATTCATATACCCGGAAAACTCATTTGAACTTCCCGAAGAAGCCTATTTCACTCCCAAATACATCTCAAACGACAACCGTTACCTAATCGATTGGGAGCAACCCGAGAATGATAACAATCCGGTATTAATCTTAGTGGAGCCCTAGTTGCCGTATTTCCTCTATCGGCACAATAAACAAAACAAGGCCGCAGCAAGGACTATTCGATAACAAGTCTTCATAAATAATGTTGCTTGACTGTATCTATTCCTTAAGTTCACGGCATGGTTTTTACAGACCACGTCATGGTTTATACAGACCACGACGTGAATCGCACAGACCACGACGTGGTTTGTAGAATATATCCAATAGTAAAGAAGAATAGATAGGCTTCCGGAAAACTATTTATGCAATAGTAAAGAGTTTTTAAGTCCATCTCAATCCGAACTCTTTACTAATCCGGGCTTAATTAGTACCTTTGCACTCTAACTAAATCGAAAATGATAGATCAGACCGTATTTAACAATAAAAAGGCCGCTTATTATACGCTGGGTTGCAAACTAAATTTCGCGGAGACCTCTACCATTGGAAAGCTATTAGCCGAACAAGGGGTACGCAAGGTGCGTCCCGGGGAAAAAGCGGATATATGCGTGGTGAATACTTGCTCCGTAACGGAACTGGCCGATAAGAAGTGCCGGCAAGCGATCCGCCGGATCAGCAAGCAACACCCCGGTGCCTTTATCGTGGTGACCGGTTGCTACGCACAGTTGAAGCCGGAGGAAGTCTCCCATATAGAAGGCGTTGACTTGGTTCTTGGCGCCGAACAGAAATTAGAGATCCTTCAATATCTAGAGAACCTAGAAAAAAAAGAACACGGAGGAACTGTTATCGCCTCACAAAGCAAGGATATACGTTCCTTCTCCCCTTCTTGCTCGGCCGATGACCGTACACGTCATTTCTTGAAAGTACAAGATGGATGCGATTATTATTGCTCCTATTGTACCATTCCTTTCGCCCGTGGAAGAAGCCGGAACGGGACGATCGCCAGCATGGTGGAACAGGCGCAGGAAGTCGCACGTAAAGGAGGCAAGGAGATCGTATTGACGGGCGTAAATATCGGGGATTTCGGCAAAAGTACCGACGAGACCTTTATCGACTTAATCCGGGCTTTGGATGAGGTAGATGGAATCGTACGCTATCGTATCTCTTCCATCGAGCCAAATCTGATTACCGACGAGGCCATAGATTTCGTGGCCCATAGCAAACGTTTCGCTCCTCATTTCCATATCCCTTTACAAAGCGGCAGCGATGCTGTCTTGCAATTAATGCGCCGCCGTTACAACACTGCTCTTTTCCGTCATAAGATCGAAAAGATCAAGGAAATAATGCCGCATGCTTTTATCGGTGTAGACGTAATTGTTGGAACCCGTGGCGAGACAGACGAGTACTTCGAGGAGGCCCGCCAATTCATCGATAGCTTGGATATAAGCCAACTGCACGTGTTCAGTTATTCGGAACGCCCGGGTACCCAAGCGCTGAAGATCGATTATGTAGTAGACCCAAAGACCAAACACGCACGCAGTCAACAACTCTTGGATATCTCAGACCAGAAACTTCATGCCTTTTATGAGGCCCATATCGGACAAGAAGCGAATGTCTTATTCGAACACACCAAGAAAGACGGCAAGATGCACGGTTTCACCGAGAACTATATAAAGGTAGAAATCCCTTATGATGCCACCTTGGTCAATGAGACCCGCAAAGTCGTACTAGGCGGCTGGAATGAGGATCGCACCGCATTAATAGTCAACAATCAATCATCAACCGTCAACTAAGATGTGGGATAAAATACAATATGCCTTTCTTTATAGCTGGGTAAAAGTACACGCCTTACTTCCCATGCGAGCTTTATACGTGTTATCAGACATCCTATATGTCCTTATCTATAAGATAGCCGGATACCGGGTAAAAGTAGTGCGCCGTAATATAACCGCCTCTTTCCCGGATAAATCCAAGGCTGAGTGGCGTCAGTTGGAACGCCGGTTCTACCATCATTTCGCCGATTATATCGTGGAAACGATTAAATTGGCCCATATCTCTCTGGATGAGATACAACAGCGAGCCTATCTGAAGAACCCGGAATTGGTTGACCAACTTATGGAGAAAGGCCATACTTGCTTCATCCTCACGATGGGGCATTATGGCAACTGGGAATGGTTCTCCGGATCGACCACCCGTTTCGAGGACTCACGCATCTATCAGATATACCGTCCGTTAAACAACAAGGCCTTTGATAAGCTATTCGCCGATCTCAGGACACAGTTCGGTTCTTTCGGCATCAAGAAAAACGATACGATACGGGATATCATCAAGTTAAAACAAGACAAAACCAAATCTGTCGTCATCTTCTTGGCGGACCAGACACCCAGCAAGGCCAACCTGCATTATTGGACCGAGTTCCTTCATCAAGATACAGCCATATTAACCGGTCCGGAGCGTATCGCACGGAAACTGAACCTGCCTGTGATCTTCCTCGATACCCAAAAAGTAAAAAGAGGATATTACACCGTAGACATGAAGCTGATTACGGAGAATCCAAAAGAGACTCCGGAAAATTACATCACCGAGCGATACGCACGACTTTTAGAGAAAATGATCTTGCGTGATCCGGCCTACTGGCTATGGACCCATAAACGTTGGAAACATAAACACGAGCAACAAGGATGAAAAAAGTAGCGATTGTCATCTTAAACTGGAACGGAAGAAAGCTAATGGAGGAATTCCTTCCTTCCGTCGTATCCAACTCTCCGGAATGGGCGGAGGTTATCGTAGCAGATAACGGTTCTACCGATGACTCGATCGAGATGTTGAAAGCAAAATTCCCGACCGTCGGCATTATCTCCTTCAACCAGAATTATGGTTTTGCCGAAGGATATAATCAAGCGCTCAAAAGGCTCGACCATGAATATTGCGTTTTATTAAACAGCGACGTAGAAGTTACTCCCAATTGGTTAGATGCCCCGATTGCCACTCTCGACTCTGATCCGTCAATCGCTTGTGTCCAACCCAAAATACGGGCTCAACGAAATAAAGAATACTTCGAGTACGCGGGTGCGGCCGGAGGATACATTGACAAATACGGCTATCCATTTTGTCGGGGGAGAATCTTGCATATCGTGGAAAAGGACGAGGGGCAATACGACACTCCCGCCGATATCTTATGGGCGACAGGAGCCTGCTTATTCGTTCGTACGGCTACGTATAAGGAAGTCGGGGGATTAGATGCCGGATTCTTCGCACATCAAGAAGAAGTCGATATGTGCTGGCGTTTACGTTCACGGGGATATCGGTTGGTATGCGTCCCACAATCCATCGTTTACCACGTCGGTGGAGCCACCTTGAACGCGGAAAGTCCCCGCAAGACCTTCCTCAATTTCCGGAATAGTTTGCTGATGCTTTATAAGAACTCCCGGGAAGCTGATTTAAAGCATGTGATGCGCATTCGCTTTTGGCTGGACTATATCGCCGCCGCTAAGTTTCTGATGGAAGGTCATATCCAAAATGCGAAAGCGGTTTATGAGGCACGGAAAGCCTATCACCAGCTGAAGCCGGAATATGCGCCCAAGCGTAAAGAGAATCTGGAGAAAAGTACACTGAGCACCATCCCGGAACTTATGCGGGACAGTTTAATTCTGGCATTTTATCTAAAAAGGAAGAGGACATTCAAAGCGATAAAGGATAGACGATAAAGAAACCGGCCTTCTTACTTCCCCTAAGGAGAAAAAGAAGACCGGAGAGCTTGGAGATAAGATAGAGAATAGATTATGGATTACTATTCTTTTACTTTTTTAATAGCTTTATAAATCTCACTATATGAATCTCGACCTTGATACTTCTCAGCAAGTTCACAAGCTTTAATCATTTTTGCATCTGCAATCATATCCCTTACCCAGCTATCTTTTTCCAGATATTTACGTGTTTTGCCGTATGTTGGAAGATAGCGCTTCAAAGCCCTTTCTGTAGCTGCTGAATCTAGGAAATGACGGCAAGTATCCTCAAAATGCAAAAGGAACCAATATTCGATTGATTGCAAACTGTCGCACAGAATAACATTACCATTCTTCTCATATTTCTTTTTCAGAGCTGCCATCTTCCTATTTTCAGCATCTGATCGTCTGCTAACATCGGCATCGAAAACACAGATTACAAATACATCTTCATTTAGAAGCTCCTTTATCTTTTTATCAATCTTCTCGATACTATTATTCTCAAACAGACGTGGAGATATAGAGTATCTGTAGCCTAGAAACTTTTTAAGATGACTGAAATAAAACAATTCAGTCAGTCCTTCACCCACAATATGAATGACTTGTCTAGTGGCAATATTCTTTCTAACTTTTCTCATAAGGCCGGTATTTATAGATTAGGAACTGCCCCAAATTTACCAAACTTATACGCCTTTTGTAGAGAGCTTATTCTATTCAAGCCTTTGAAATCAGTTAGAGGATATAGTACACTGGCTCCATCTGTGTTCTTCTCGGCGAACCAGATATTATCTTTTCTAAGCAGATCCTCTTCCCCCAACAGACCGTCATAATGAGTAGTAAGCAGTAACTGAGCTTGCTTTGACTCCTTCAAGAAACGTTCAATCATATATTCGATCAACTTAGGATGAAGAGATGATTCTATTTCATCTACAGCAAGGAATGCATTGCTTCCAATACTATTTTGTATCTGGGATGCCAAGCCGAATGTTCGTATGGTACCATCTGATTCATACAACTCCGGGAACTCATAGTAATCATTCCCCCCCAACCCGGAAGAGACCTTGTGCTGATACATGGTATAATTTACTACTCCCTTTTTAGTCTCCTGCTCTTTTGAAGAAATATTCGAAATATTGAAGTCTGCTTCCTGCAAATACCTTAGGATATATTCTTTGGCAGTTTCTTTTTTAATTGCCTCTTCTGCATAGCGGCTAAGTGATGATGTAGGTACTATCGCAGGCATCATTTGTTTAGTCAAATACTGAAGGGCTGTTTCCATTTCTGCAATATTGGTATTTACCTGCATGTAAGCTGCAAAGACAGACATATTAGGTAAACACTTTAAGGTTATTTCCTCTTTTGCAGCCGTACTGATTTTAACTTTTTGACCAAATTTGATGGAAGAGACATTGTTTTCCATGCTACGTTCAAAAACAGTGGCCGGTTGTTGACTGAGATAATAAATCAAGGTTTCCCGGACAATGTGCGTAGTCTCCAACAATACGGAATAGACATATCTGATAGCCTTGTCTCCATTCATGGCATAAAATGAAACAGAAAACTCTGATGCTTGTTCTTTACTTGTTCTATTTAGCAAGAACGGAACAATCTTAATTAGCTCCGCTTTATTAAGTGGAGTGCAAGTTATAAAGGACCTTATAAAATCGCAAACCTTAATAATATTACTTTTTCCTGAGGCATTGGCTCCATAAATGACAGCTAACTTAAGTAATTTTACATCCGGAGCCAGCTCAACAACATGATATGACTCCAAATCCTTACTCTTATCTGCCTCAAAGCTAAGAACTGTCTCATCTCTGAATGAGAACATATTCTTGAATTTAATTTCAGCTATCATATATCTATTGTTTTCTCACAAAGATACATATAAAAACCGAATACAAGGTATTCAGGCAATAACAACATGCGTATCCATAAGCAATCATTTATCTTATAACAGCGCTTAGATACCAATAATACATTTTTCTCACGCCATCCTCTATATCCACCCGGTGATGCCATCCCAACTCATGCAGTTTGGCCACATCGGTCAATTTACGCATAGTTCCATCCGGTTTTGTGGGATTGAACTCTACCTTACCTCGATAACCGGTTGTTCTCACGATCAAATCTGCCAAAGTAGCGATCGAAATCTCCTTCCCGGTACCTATATTAATATGGCAATTACGGATATCAGTATCTCCTTGCGAATAAGTATCCTTAAAATCCACATGTTCCATGATATATACGCTCGCATCTGCCATTTCCTCACTCCATAAGAACTCTCGAAGCGGCTTACCAGTTCCCCATAGCTCCACCTTATCCGAAGAGATCCCATAACGAGCCAAAACCAAAAGAATTTCCTCTTGGGAGCAATGTCCATCAATACCCTCCACTGGACGGGCATCTAAATCCCGGCAAACACCTTGCCAATCTCCCTCATTCAAACACTTGCCCAAATGGATCTTCCGTATCATAGCTGGCAATACATGGCTACGTTCCAAATCAAAATTATCATTCGGGCCATATAAATTAGTCGGCATCACAGCGATATAATTCGTACCATATTGCAGATTAAAACTCTCGCACATTTTCAACCCTGCGATCTTGGCGATCGCATACGGCTCATTCGTGTACTCCAGCGGAGAAGTCAGCAAAGCGTCCTCTCGCATCGGCTGCTCCGCATCACGTGGATAAATACAAGTGCTACCTAAAAATAACAATTTCTTGACCCCATGGCGAAAGCTCTCACCAATCACGTTCTGCTGAATCTGTAAGTTCCGGTAGATAAAATCAGCCCTATACTTACTATTCGCCATAATCCCCCCTACATGAGCGGCTGCGAGAATCACGTACTCCGGCTGTTCCTCATCAAAAAAGCGCTTGACAGCGATGCCATCCAATAAGTCCAGCTCTTTATGCGTACGTCCTACCAGATTCTCATATCCCTTTCTTTCCAGATTCTCCCAAATGGCAGAGCCGACCAATCCTCTATGGCCGGCTACATATATCTTAGCGTTCTTCTCCATCATTTCACGATGCCCTTCTCTAGATACTCAGCCAAATTAGTACGAACATGCGCAGAGGCACGTTCCACGGCCACCTTCGCCATATCCGCGTCCACCATTATCTTCACCAGTTGCTCAAAAGAAGTCTTTCGCGGATTCCACCCCAGCTCACGTCTCGCTTTCGATGGATCTCCCCAAAGATTAACCACATCGGTGGGACGATAGAAATCGGGAGATACCTCCACCAGCACCTTTCCCGTCTTGCGGTCGATTCCCTTCTCATTTTCTTCCTCACCTTGCCAGTACAATTCAAAGCCCACATAACGGAAAGCCAATTCGCAAAACTCCCGTACGGAATGTTGCTCACCCGTAGCGATCACGAAGTCCTCCGGTTTCTCATTTTGAAGGATCAGCCACATACATTCCACATAATCCTTGGCATACCCCCAATCACGAAGCGACGATAAATTACCCAATAAAAGCCTGTCCTGTTTCCCTTGTGCGATACGTGCGGCAGCCAACGTGATCTTACGAGTCACGAAAGTCTCGCCCCGTCGTTCCGATTCATGGTTAAACAAGATACCCGAGCAGCAAAACATATGATAAGCCTCCCGATACTCCTTTACGATCCAATAACCATACAGCTTCGCCACCGCATAGGGGCTATACGGATGAAAAGGCGTTTTCTCATTCTGAGGAACCTCCTCCACCTTCCCATATAATTCGGAAGTAGAGGCTTGGTAAATACGACAAGTACCCGTAAGATCATTTTGCCTTACCGCCTCTAGAATACGTAATACCCCGGTAGCATCCACATCAGCCGTGAACTCCGGTGAATCAAAAGAGACTTGCACATGGCTCTGCGCAGCGAGGTTATAAATCTCCGTAGGCTTTACCCTCTTCACCACCTGCGAGAGACTCGTGGAATCCCCTAGATCCGCATAGTGAAGATGGAAAGCGGGATGGCCTTCCAAATGCGCGATCCGTTCCCTGAAATCAACAGATGAGCGGCGAATGGTGCCATGTACATCATATCCTTTCTCCAAAAGGAATTCGGCCAAGAAGGAACCGTCTTGGCCGGTAATACCAGTAATTAATGCTACTTTTCTCATTTTATTTTCATGTTTATCTTTTCATATTCATAGATCTTGATAGTCCATTATACTGAAAGTTTATGTGAAGCAGTCCGCTTATTATCATTGTAATATTAATTCTTTCTTTTATTGTCTTGTATCCTTTTAATATATCGTAGATGATGTTCTTTCTCACTAATTGTCGAGAACCGATCCTTTATTTTCTTTGCAGGGACACCTCCCCAAATTTCACAGTCCGGAATGTCTTGTGTCACTACAGCTCCAGCCGCTATTACCACCCCTTTGCCGATAGTGATACCGCCCACGATTGTAGCACTATGCCCTATCCATACATCATCTTCAACAATCGTTATGCCATTGTACCCTCTTGAACTATTCCAGATAAGTTCACCCACAGTATCAAACTGATGATCATTTCTTCCGACAAAACAAACACGTCCGGCTATCAAGATATTATTTTTAAATACGACATCAGAAGCGATATTGCAATATTCTCCAAACTGGACGTTATGACCAATACTTATTTTCATGCCTCTGGCAAAAGTAGTGTGAGCCATAACTCTCACGAAACCATTGTATTTCACCCATGGATATTTCAAATGAAATAAATACCATGTTCGAACAATGTTCATTATGTAGCGTATGGCAAACGTTGTCATACCTGCCCCTTTCGGCATGTTATGATAATCTATTTTCACTTGTTTCGATTAATATTATAAAAAGCAGATACATAATTGTCAAAAGAGCATGGCATCAAGTTTGCCCTAGATAAAGGCTTATTGGAATATTTCCGACAGGCTTGCCTTATTATGTAAATGAATTCTGTTTCATTCATGGGATCAAATAACATTCCATTGCCTTTGGTCACAAAATCCGTGGCACCGATATACTTGCTTGCCACCACGGGACATCCGTAAACCAAAGACTCATTAATAACAGCGCCAAAGGGTTCATACCTACTCGGCAGAATAAAAAAATTGGCTATTTCATACCATGCATACAAACCGACATCGGTATGAAATCCGGCAAAAACCACTTTGTCTTTCAGCCCAAGTCGCTTTGCTTGTTGTTGCAAGCTTTCTGATAGTTCCCCCTCACCTACAATGACCAATCTATAATTTACGATTTGTGCTTTTGCAAACGCATTTAACAGCAAATCCAACCCTTTTGCTTTTACTAACCTACCTGTGTAAAGAATAACAGAAGTCCCTGCCAAACCATATTGTTGAATGTATTTTTGAAGGATAGGTTGAAACTGTGAGCGATAAGCCAACAATGTTTGAGGATTCTGTATATTAGGACATACCTCTATCCGCAATCGGGGGAATCTTCTTTGATACCATTGCTTCACAGCATCACCATAGACTATAATCCCATTGCTGTGGGTCAATACATAGCTCCTGGATTTAGCCTTCAATCCGGAAGATATTTCGGCCATTTTCAAGTTGTCAGATGTTGTCAGATAATAGTTGTAGTGAAATAGCCCCATTTGCTTATACAAGGCTACCAAAATACTTGTATAGGAATACTCATGGGAGAAAATGACATCGGGATCTATTTTTTTGATTAAATTGAAAATTCCCAGACGTACAGGCCTATTTCCAATCCTGAATCCTTTAGTCAAGAAAAGGACCTTAATATTCTCCAGTTTTTCCAGCAATTCTTTCCTGTTATAGGTGAATCCCTCACTGTCAGCATCCGTAAATGCGATGGTCATGTCATAATATTTACCCATCTCATTAAACACATCAATCCTCCATGGAGATAGGTACTGGTAAAAGACTAATGCTTTCAACTTATTCATCTTCCTATACAGTAATAATCAAAGCCCAAATGTTGAAGTTCTTCTGCGTCATAAATGTTCCGCCCATCAATGATGACCGGATTGTTCATCAATTTCAGTAATAGGCTCCAATTGGGTAGCCGGAACTGTTTCCACTCAGTCTGTATCAATAAAGCATCCACTTCCAAGACAGTATCATACATGTCTGCGGCATATTCCACACCCCCGCCCATACGACGACGGCATTCCTCCATTGCCACAGGATCATACACCCGTACTTTGCATCCTTCCCTCAGCAACCGATCAATAGTGACCAATGAAGTCGCCTCACGCATATCGTCTGTTTCCGGTTTGAAGGCAAGTCCCCAAACAGCAATCTTTTTCCCTTGCAAAGCCCCTTTATAATGCTTGAACAATTTATTGAAAAGTACACTCTTTTGCTTTTCATTCACAGACTCCACCGCATTTAGCACCTTCATTTCATATCCATGCTTCTCTGCGGTCTTTATCAAAGCTTTAACATCCTTCGGGAAACACGAACCGCCATAACCGCAACCCGGGTAAAGGAACTTGCTTCCGATACGGCTGTCCGAACCTATTCCCTTTCGCACCATATTCACATCAGCTCCCACCAATTCGCATAAATTGGCAATATCGTTCATGAAGCTGATACGGGTAGCCAGCATAGAGTTTGCTGCGTATTTTATCATTTCCGCACTGGGTATATCGGTAAATATTACCCGGAAATTGTTCAGCAGGAAAGGACGGTAAAGTTTACTCATCAACTCCTTGGCTCTTTTCGATTCCACTCCTACCACAACCCTGTCTGGCGACATGAAATCTTTGATGGCTGCTCCTTCTTTTAGAAATTCAGGATTGGAAGCTACATCAAAGGGAACATTCACACATCGTTTATCAAGCTCTGCCTGAATAACAGCCTTCACTTTTTGGGCAGTCCCTATAGGAACTGTTGATTTGGTGACAAGCAGGGTATATTTCTGAATATTCTCACCAAATTGTTTTGCCACTGCCAATACATATCGTAAATCGGCACTTCCGTCTTCATCGGGAGGTGTCCCCACGGCACAGAACACAATGTCCACATCATTCAAGACAGACGTTAGATGGGTCGTAAAGCTCAACCTTCCTTCACGAAAATTGCGCATCACCATTTCATCCAATCCGGGTTCGTAAATAGGAATCCGACCGTTCTGTAAGTTTTCTATTTTTTCTCGATTCACGTCCACGCAAGTGACATGAACACCCATTTCCGCAAAGCAGGTGCCAGAAACCAATCCGACATAACCTGTACCAACAATTGCTATATTCATAACTATCTTTTAACGTCTTTTCCTGCATGTCGCATATACCTGTGAAAAGAATCCTATGATTGTTTTTCTCAATCCCACAAGTCTCATCGTGAATATAAGCGGATGCTGAATTTTGTTCTCAAACTTCTTTAATTGTATATCTTCCATATTTAATATGACAGGAAGAGCCACTTTCAAGAAAGGGATACCATGATGTGTTGATCTAAATGGCAGTAAATGGATTCCCTTTGTGTCTCCCAAATATGACCGCTGCTCGATGTCCCATCTGGATTGATTGGAAAAGAAATAATAAATATTCATCATAGGCATAATAAATGGGACAATATCAAAATACTTCCTATAAGGACCATCCTTTAATCTAAAGATTAGCGGATTTGTCTTTTCATTACTCTTTGTTAATAGGGATGTCAATTCTACTTGAGGATTGAAAGCAAATACCCTTTCGACTTTGAGGATGGAACCATACAAAATGGCCGCATAACCACCTGCTGAACTGCCAGACATGATAGTACGGTATCCATCGGTTTCATTTTTCAGAAATTCGATTAGTCTTTCCGGAGAATCAATGCTTTGGTTGATACCGGACAAATACCACTGCTTGAATACATCACGAACAAAAATATGTTTATACGCTTTTTCTATCCTTAAATTATACCATTCAAAGAAGTTTTTCTCTACAATCCTTTTCCTGAAAATATCTTCAACGTTTGGATAATATAGATCATTGCTGCAAAAATAGACAGCACAATACGTTTTATCCTTACATTGTTCATTATACTCAATCAGATAGTTGTGTTGGGTATCATACACATTACGTACAATATCCGAATCTGTTTGAAAAACAAACATGGATTTATTTATTGTTTCCATAATTGCGGAAATAAAACTCTTATATGAATTGTAATAAAATGCTTGACGGCTGTCACAAATCCGATGTGCCTTTTTTCAAAAAGGAAAAAAGGTATCGGTTCTGCATACCCTAAGGGGGAATAAAGATTTTTTATCCGCCTAATGAACGGGATCTCTTTTCTTGCCCATGCAGGCAACTTTGGATTGCTCTCGCAAATGCCTAGATATCCAGTAGCAACATAATTCTTAAAGCCGGCTTTCCGTACCCTATATCCATAATCAATATCTCCAATGGCATGACGATAAGTCCAATCAAGATTGCCAACCTTTTTAAAAACACATTGTGGTATCAAAACGCAATTTCCATTAAACTTTTCACATTCCTGCAACTTTCCATTAGGAGTTATTTTTTGCGAACCATCATATCCGCTATACGTAGTAACGCCTTTTTCCCTTAACCTCATTGGTGCTACTATTACGGCCTGATGATTGCATTTTGCAGAATTATCTAACAAAGTAAACAACGCACCGTCAAATAAATAGCTATCATCATTCAACCATAGATAAAAATTATAATCTTGTTTGGCAGCTTCTTCCCATGCCCTATACATTCCTCTGTTCCAAAATAAGTTACCATCACCTTTGATAATATGAACTTTCGGGAATTGCCTTTTAATCGCTTCCGGTGTTCCGTCCGTACAACCGTCATCGGTTAGATAAATATCGAGGCGCAAATAATTTGGCAATACTTGTTTATAAAGATTTTCCAAACATCTCAATGTTTTATTCTTCCTGTCATGAACTGTCAGTAATACGGCAATGTTTGCCTCTATCTGTTCCATTTTAAGATCCTTGATATAACTTGAATATTTGCCTTACGTTTGTTGGCAGAAAAAACTTTCTCATAACCATTTCATATCCGTTCTTGATTATCATTTCCTTTTCACCGCTGTTTGTCCTTAGCTTTTTGATTGCTTTTACGATCTCAGTCGATTGCTCTGGTATCAATAAAGAGCACAACTGTTCTTTATTGAAATCCCGCAATCCGGGAACATCATATAATATTGCCGGAATTTTGCAAGCCAAGGCTTCTATAGTAGTTAAGGAGATGCCTTCATAGTGTGAAGTCATAAGATATACATCAGAAACAATAAGGAATTTTCTCACCTCTTTTTGATTTCCCATAAAACGAATTTTGTTCTCAACTCCAAGTTTTCTTGCCAAAGTTTTTTCTTCTTCGGTAGTATCTCCTTGTCCAAGGTGAAGATACATTAGATTATTTTTTTCTTTTAGCAAATCGGGAAGTGCTTTGATAATGTCATGATGCCGTTTATTAACACTACAACCTCCTACGGAAATTATAACAAAACTATCTTTTGAGATGCCAAGTTCTTTTCTAACAGCTTGCTTCTCTGCCTTATCAGCCGGAAAGAATCGTTTATTCCCAAACCAATTATAGATTTTTATCGTGTCATTATGATAATATAAACGTTCATTATCGTACACACTATCTGATATCGTTTGGAATTTACAACTCAACAAATTCTTTGCACTCCATCTTAACCATATATGGTAAAGGTATGAAATAGGTCTGGACTTAAAGCAACTATGAAAAGTGTAGACAGAACGTATTCCCGCCAGACATGCAACCAAAGCCATATCCCATTTCATATTCGATGCATGGGTATGAATGACATCTATTCCTTCTTTTTTCACCAACCGGACTATTTGTTGGCAATAACTCCATCTGGTAATCAATCCACTCGGACAAGGTAGATGATATACTTTGTAACCTGCATCTTTAAACATGTCGGCATATTTACCCAACCTTTCTGCCGAATTTATAACATACAATTCACACCCAAGGCTTCTAAATTCATCGGCTGCATCAACATACATGATCTCAGCCCCAGAAAATTTCAATTCGTATAAAACATGCAATATTTTCATCGCTTATAGAATTACAACTTTTTAGTTACTTTGTGGATCAACAATTATTCAATAAATATACTACAGCTTCATTTCATCATTCATAAAAGAAAAAATCTGATTCAGCTAACCACATTTCAGTCATCTTACTTTTTTTGAAGAAAGCTCTGATTTCCATCTCTTTCTGTGCGGAAAAAACACGCTGATCCCCTAATCGAACCACTTTACCAGGACTACCTGCTATAAGTATTCCATCATCATGGTAACCTAAAAAACTCTTATTCACAAAACTCCTACTTGCCACAATGGTATTGTCGGGAAGTTGAGTACCCCGCATAAGGGTAGTAGAATTTCCAATCCAGTTCCTATTCCCCACTTCGATAATTCCCACACAATCCTTTACCAAGCCGTCTTTCTGAAGTATATAATGAAAGTTCGTATCACAACAAACACAATCGAAAGCGAACTGGCTATACGCTCGAATAAATATCCGATTGTTACATAAGATTTTACATCCACCTGAAAAACAGACATTTTCTCCCAGTTGCAATATTCCATCATTGATGCGCAAAGTACAGCCTGAAGAGAATTGAACGTCACCTTCTAGTACCATCGTACCATTTATCATAAACAATAATGAGGGAGCTGGGGTTGGATAAAAATATTCATGATTCTTGGCAAACTTGACTATTCCAAAACGAGGAGAACAGAGAAGCTTTACCGAAGAATTACTTATGATTAATTGCGTTTTCCCATAAATGACAATCGGCAAATGAATAGCTTGCTTGAAAGGAAGCAACTTAAAGTTTACAACCAATGTCTTCCATACATGAAAATGATATTTTCTGTATGTCTTCATGATTAATCGAAGTAAAGCATACATAAATCACCAATAACAATTGTTTTCTACTTTATCGCTATGTACCGTACGATATGCGTCTGGACTAACCCATGCAGGATTAGAAAAATATTTCAAATAGCAATCTTCTGGAAGCCCCACATCAAGTGCAATTTGTGGATTTTTCCAACGAATACCCTTGATACCAAACATCAATTGCAAGCCACCGCCAAAATGAACGGCTTGTTTGCCTATTTTTTTCACATGTGCAGCCAAAGGAAATCCATAAGCTCCGCATCCTATCAGACAGATATCAAAATCCGCTTTTCCTATTTCCCGCTTCATCCATTCCAGTGCGTCAAACCAATCTTTGAAACCTTGGTTGTCGCCACCCAGACTTTGTACAGCCTTTACTGTCCTTAGCTCAAAGTCCGGCAAAACATCTTTATTGTCAAACAAATCAGAACGATGGGCGTATTGCGCTTCGATCAGTTCGGCAAACGGATGAATCACAACAACCTTCTTCCCTTTCAATACTCTTGACCAAGGTCGAGATGTTACGAATGGATCAAAGAAAGATAAGGGTATAAATAATGGATTGCACATATAAGGTCGGAGAATATGTAATCCTCTCTGTACGGTCTCAAAAGACCCACATATATCCAGCAAAGAAGCGTCTTGAAGCATCATTTCGCAAAACCGGGAAAGATGCTCAATGTCAGGAGGGAAGAATCCACTCCAATTTTGCATTTGGTTCATGACGTTCTTGTTCCACCACCAATCAGAGACATCACCTCTCAGATATTTTTTTAGAAGAGGTTTTCCTTGGCGAATGCTTAAGTAATTGAGAATGCAAGCCATTTCCGTAGCTCCGAAGCGTGCAATCATGCAAGGCCTCTTGGAATCAAGTAAAGTATAGATTGCATCCGAAGCTTTCAGAGGATCGGTTTCTTCAACTATGACGGCTGATTTCTGAAATCCAGTCATCTTGCCATAAATTTTACGCAAGCTCCTCCATAGCACTGTTTCTATGTACGTCATTTGTTTACCAATTTAAATATTGTGGATTAATTTTATTCAAATCACATTTATCACCCCATGTAGGATACCTTCTTAACCTCCAGCGAACTTTCGTCAGGTTTATGTAAAGAATAGCGACTCTTGGATAATGCGCTATCAAGCTGAGCTCAAAAGGATAAAACAACTTTTTGACATCAAAGGAAAGACGTTGTATAAAACGGAGCAACGCTTCGTTATCTTTAAGAGAAAGTCTCCTTTTAAAGTCATGAAACAAAAAATACCTAAGATAAATATTCAAAGATTCATTCCCTTTTTCACTTACCCGCAAGCTATCTTCCATACCGATATTGTAATACATCAATTTGGATTCTTCAGCTTGAGGCGTATTGGGGTTTTGAGTCGTTTGACCTGGCACATCCCCCCTATACTTATTTAAAGGAATACCACAATAAAAAACTGGCGCTATCAAAGCAACAGCTTGTATAAGAAGATAATCTTCGTGATAAATCATGTGTGGAATATACCTATGCGTCCGATTAAATACGCTTTTCTTTAAGACAGTTCCGCTTGTCTGCCCAAACAGAGAAACATTATGAAACAGATTAATTTCTCCTTGATAATTCTCAAATCCTTTTGGTATACAATAAATAGAGCGAGAAGCACCTTGAGCGATAAATGCACATAGAAACAATCCGCATCGGGGGTTGTTTTGAATATGTTTGGTCATGATTTTCAGATAATCGGGATGCCATTCGTCATCGCCATCAAGCAAGGCTACATATTCACAGCGAGCTTCTTCTACCCCCCTATTCCGAGCGACACTTACGCCTTGATTTTCTTGATGAAATATCCGTATCCGGTTGTCGTGAAAATGTTGCTGGATTATCCCCACTCCATTGTCAGTCGATCCGTCATCGACTATAATGACTTCAAAATCCTGATACTCCTGTTTGAAAACCGCATTCAAAGTATGCACAATCGTATGCGCTTTGTTGTACAAAGGAATGACAATAGAAATCATATTACTTTTATAATTTTGTTATTAATATACTTCGATCCGCGATTTAGCATGAATGCCGTTACTATGGATAGTGTATAACATACTATTATCAATGTACCTCCATAAGAATAATAGTTTTTCGATAAATAAATAAAAATACCATGTACAAGATATAATTCATAGGAAATTCCTCCTAAAAATTTAAGACTAGTCAAGTTTACAATTCCTAATACCTGAATCACCCATACCATCACTATGGGCAATGTGACGTTTAATGCGATGAGAGAAGCGATTTTCATTCCATCAGAGACAAATCTGAGATAAATGAATATAAAAACCAACAAAAACAATATTGATCCAACAAAAAATGAGATCAGTTTTTTCCGCACAAACGATTGAACACCCTGGCTCATACAGGCATATTCTATACCAATATTAAAGGACAAGACGGACGTATACCACCAATAACCCCAGCCCAACAATAAAATGCAAGCGATATAGGCAAAAGAGCCAATCCACATCCAATTCAACGCTTTTCTACCTTGCACTCCGCATATGGAAAAAACGGCATGAAAAAAGATGTATAAAATGAAAAGTGCATACATATACCATGAATTGGGCAAAGGAGGGTTGCCTAAAGTCATTTCGTAGCAAATATTCCATGCAGACAGATGTTCAAAACACATCCTTATACAGATAAAAATACAGGTCGCAATGAGTAAAGGCGGTAACAGTTTCAAAAACCTTTTTTTATAGAATGAGTCCAAGTAAATTTTCCCTTTCTTATGTAAAGAAGCCATCAAACCATATCCGCTTATGAAAAAGAACATGGATACGGCCCCTCCTCCGAAAAAGGTAAACTGACTGACAAGCATACGAAAAGACGGCGATAAGCCCGGAAAAGAAGTGACACCGGACAAATGATGCAAAACGATTAACAAAACCAATATGCCCCGCAGGGAAAGGGTTCGGTCTACATTGAACGGACTGAACAATATCTGTGTTCCATTCCACCGATGTCTGAAAACAGTTAATCCCGCAAGAATCACCAATGCAATATAACAAATGCAATATAAGTACATGAGTTTATTTATCTGTCACAGGTAATCGAAAATACTTCTATACACGATGTCGTTAGAAGAAGCCAACCAAATAGATGGTGTGCTGAAAAAGCGGAAAGCAAAGCACAGCGGAACAGTTATCAAATAATAGTCACATAAACTCCCCTTTGCCGTAAAGAAATAGGGAACCACTAACGGCATGAAAAAGAAACGGATGATGAAATAACGGGTCTGCATGAGCGGCATCGAGGTCATGAGCAGGCACATGGAAATCAAAATCAAGAACAAGTTGTTAATATAAAGTTCGCACTTTCGCCGTTCGCTATCAAAGAAAAACGCTTTGACATAAAGAATAACCGTAACCGCCAAGAACGGATATACCGCCGAAGGCTGTATAATATCTTTCAATGCATATGCATTTGAAGCGGTAGCTAACCGCTGGAATGCATAAAAGCTACTGGAGGAAAATATGGACAGGTTGGTAAACAGGATGTAAAGTAATCCAAATCCCAAGACGATGTAGATGTAAAAGCGAAAAGAAGCTTTCTTTCCTAAACGAATAAACAAGAATGGAATAAAAAAACCTGTCATAGTATGCGTGAAAAAAGAGATAACCAGCAAAGGATAAAGAATACGTCCGTTGGTGCATCTTTCAATAATGGCATACAGCATCATTGACATGGCGAACTGCTGGCGCAGCAAATTATTGCAGATGCCATTCACTTCTGTCACAAAAGCAAATAGGCACAAAGAAGCAACAAGGAAACGGGGGTCAGCTTGAATATAGTTCCAAAATTTATAAATGGCAGCAAATGTGAACATATAGGTCAAAGCAACAATGAAATTCGCATAAGAAAGGAAATCTCCGTCAAACAGATAATAGCCTATCAGATTAAATGCCTGCCAGACATATTCCTTTGTCGTGAAAAAAAGATAAGTGAGTGTGTCGGTTATTGCCGCATTATGAAAATTATAATAATAGTTCCCCGCCCAGTCACTCGGCTCTCCTAAATGGAATGACCGTGTAGACTGCAAACACCACATGAACAAGGTAAGAATAATGACCAAGTAGAATGCCATTGATTTTTCTTTTGAAACAAAAACAAAAAACAATGTTGACAGTACCCCCAAAAAAGGGTTAAGCAAAAAAATCAGAGCCAATGCTGCCTGAATTTTCCAAACTGCTTTATTGTCGGTTATTTTTATCTGACAGTCCATCAATGATACCTCCCAATAGTTCATGATTCCTTTTTATTTGTCTTTATCAAAATAAATAGGCTATACAAGATTCTCCTTTCTTCCTTTTGGCAGCAGATGCAATAGAATGAGACTGCAAATATTAACATGGTCAATGTCACCGAGAAGACCAAGGAAGATATGGAATTTACAGCAATCGCCATCATACACGGATATGCAATGACCAATGTGAGCAGGACGGATGCGGATACAGGTAGTATCGCTTTAAGGATAAAATAGCGAGCCGGTATGTTACAATCAGTTCTTGCGCAATACAAAGCTATGGAATAAGTCATTATCGCACCAAAAAGCAATGCGATTATATACATGAAATAAGGTTGAAAACCCATATGGAAAACTATATATATAAGAGGTAGCTGAATGATATTGGTAAAACTGCTTAATATCTTAAAACGCCTGATACGACCAGTGGCTTCTATTGCCCTTGGAACGGTTACACACAAAATGTCGACAAAGGTCTTCAACAACTGAAAACGGATAAACACCACAGTCCACTCTGGAACTTCTTTTAGCCATATTTTTAAGATGTAGGGTGCCTCCAGAAATACAGGAATCGCAATTATCGAAAATAGTGCAGATGAGAATTTGGATCCATAAATTACAGATTTCAAAAACAGATTCCCATCATGGGCACCTGCACTCTTTCCAATTACCGGATTCAAAGCTTTAGTCATACCCGATGATAAAGCTTGTAGCTGCCCGTTCAGTTGAGTCGTGATACCCTGTGCCGCATTCAGAAGCGTTCCAAAAAAGTGGTTCAAAAGAACGCTTTGTCCCTGTATACTAATGATTACAATCATTGTATTCAACAGATTCCATCCGAAAAAACTTGCCATTTCTTTCATCGTATCCCGATCGAAATAATGTTGTATGGACAAGGTACATTCAGCATAATGTTTATGGCAATATAATAGCATGATAGAAAGAGTGATAAACGGAATACATGCCATCAATACCCCATAAACTATCAGCCTGTCATGCGATGCATATACACAGGCAAATGCCACAAACAGTTTTAAGACAGATTCCAGAATACCTACAAAAGCATAATAGCGCATATTCTCACGGGAATTAAGTACCGCATCGTATGGAACAGTCATGACCGTAAACATCGTACTAGCCACTAATCCCCCATAAACTATTTGGGCGGCATGAGCTCTTTCCATGGGTATGTTCAGAATCCCGTTAAAAAAAATATATCCATTGATTATCAATGCTATTCCCGCAACAATTGCCACAATGAAATGTAACAGGATACTAACATTGAATATTACCGTTTTCTTCTCATAGTTTCCGGAACCTTCGGTGTAGGACATAAAGCGTTGTGTGGCACTTGCCATGGATATATTTAGGAATCCCAACATCGCAATGGTGCCCCCAACGATATTAAATACGCCAAAATCCGAAGCCCCCAACGCCTGAAGAATGATACGGGTGGTGTACAAAGAGATGAACATAGTGATGCCCATCCTAACATACAGATAACCGGTATTCCTAATTACACGTGCGACCGTTGTCGACATAGTATCTATTACTTTCCTGTTATATATTCAAAACCTTTATCTGATCGTATTGCCAGTCATTGCAACGAACCTCATCTACAAAGCGCTATGGTATGCAATAATCAATTCTCATCTGTATAGTAATTATAAGAATGATATCCATATTTATAACCATAGTGTCCACCCCCCATGTCAGTCCCGTTAAGAACAAGCGACATGTTTTTATATGTATTTTTACGATAGATTTTTTCCAGTTCCGGCAACATGGCGCGATCCAGAAAACCTGCCCGAACTATAAAAATAGTGTAGTCGGCATATTGTCCAATGATCTGAGAATCCGCCATGATGTTGACAGGGGGACAATCAATGAAAATATAATCGTACCGAGTACGCACCTCCGCCAGCAGTTGTCCAAAACGGGCGTTGAGAAGTAATTCGGTCGGGTTCGGCGGAATGGTACCTACCGGAAGGACATGTAGATTATCGGACAAAAACCGTTTCCCATTCTCATCAGTGTATTCTGAGTCAGCATCCAGTTCTATTTTCGAAATGAAAAGTTTCTCGATGTCATTGAATTCACCAGCCAGATAATCACTCAACCCTTTTTTGTGAAAGTGAATAAACTTGGATACGGCATTCCTACGCAAATCGCCATCAATAATCAAGACTTTACTTCCTTT
The DNA here is from genome assembly GCF_003635435.1 of Parabacteroides sp. AF21-43. Taxonomy (NCBI): domain Bacteria; kingdom Pseudomonadati; phylum Bacteroidota; class Bacteroidia; order Bacteroidales; family Tannerellaceae; genus Parabacteroides; species Parabacteroides sp. AF21-43. The sequence goes on from NZ_QTMG01000011.1 coordinate 106,051, forward strand.
GACAGCCAGACTAATTGCGGTATTTATTGTAAGAAATGTTTTTCCAGAACCTTGAACGAAAGAAGTCAGTATAATTATTCTTGATTTTTGTTCCTTATTCACAATAAATTCCAGATTAGTCCGCAATACACGGAAAGCCTCATTCATGATGTCGCGTTTTCCATTCTCAACAAGTATGGCTGGAGAGTCCCAATCTGTTTTCTTTCCGTGAAAGTAATTTTTTCTTCTCTTTTTGGAATTCCACTGCGGAATTTCTCCGAGGAACGGTAAGGAAAGTTCCACCACATCCTTTTTATCACGTACTTTCGTATCTAAACTCTTCTTGATGAGAAGAATGGTTGCTGGTATCAATAAAGAGAGGACAAATGCGAACAGAACAATTTTTCTCTTTTGTGGCTCTACAGGAATATCATTTCCATAAGGAGGTGTTATGACACGTGTATTGTTGGTGATGAATGCCTGTGCCAGTTCGTTTTCCTCCCGCTTTTGAAGTAAAAACAGGTAGAGAGATTCCTTCACTTTCTGTTGCCGTTCAATAGATAGCAGGAACTTAGCTTGGCTTGGATTTGCCGCAAGATGTGCCGTAACCTGACTTTTGTCTTTTTGAAGGCTTCCTATCTGCATCTCAAGTTTGTGGTATTGGTTATCTATGGAAGCGATGATGGCTTTACGTAATTCAGCCAGAACTTCGTCCATATCCATAACCAGCGGATTCACTGTGCTACTATTGGCCATCAATCCATTACGTTGCAGTAATTTCCCATTATATTCCGATATTTGATTTTCGATACTCATATTCTCAATGCCGGAGTTGACAGGTAACAATTTCTCCTTGTTGGCATTGTCCAACAGATAATTCCGAACATAGCGAGTCATATATAATTGGTTGTTCAACGATAAGAGTTGTGCGTCAGCAGCACTGTTCTGTGATATGTATAAGTCAGAAGCTGCCTGTACATCCGGAAGCAAGTTCTCACTTTTATAAGAAGATATGTTTTCATCCACGCTTCCCAACTCACGTTCTATTATATTAATACGCTCGTTGATAAACATGGAGGTGGCCACCATTATCTGATTTTTGTCTTTCATCCAATTCTCGTTATAAACAGCTACTAACATGTTGAGTATTTCTTCTATTCTAGATATGCTGGTATCTTTGAAAATCAATTCCACAATAGAGCTTTTTTCATTGTACTGCGTGACGGTAAGTTTGTTGTTGAAATTTCTTATCGTAGATAACAGGGGATCTATCGTAACATGCAGGACATATTCGTTATCGGCCGTATATATGGGCGTAGGCTCAATGAGCAATCGTCCCAATGGAGATGCTATCGTATCAGAAAGAGTGGCACTGATGTCGGAAGGAAGTGAAATCGCATCCCCTTTCCAGATAAAATCTGATAACTTAACTTTGTTGCCTTGGAGGTGCATAGTAAACTCTCCGGACTCGTTACCCTGCCAATCGGGCATGGATACCAAGACGGGTAAGAAAGGACCATATAGTTCCTTACCATGAAACCTTCCCGGAATGGCATAATGAATGTATAGATTCAACCGCTTCACAACTTCGGTCATAATGGAAGGAGATTGCAGGGCAACTATTTCGTCCAAGACATTCGATTTAGGCTGGATGATACCTAAATCTTCAAAAGATTCGAAATTCGAGGGAAGCGATTTGCCTTGCATGTCACTTTGAATTTGTATCGTCATGGTACGACTAAAAACAGATGGGGATCTTAGTACATATACTACTCCCATACTAGTAATCAACAATATGGAAACCACAAACCATTTCCAATTTAAGATACAAAGAGAAATAAAATCTTTTATTCTAATAAAGTCTATTCTATCTTCTTTAGGAATTTCCATAAAATACGAATTATAAAAAGATTGATATTAATGAGGCAATAAGTGAGGTCACAGAAATCCAGAAAGATGTACTCCGAATCGTATTGCCATTGACCGTGGATTGATTGGCACGGACATTACCCGGTTCCACATAAACAATGTCATTCTGTTGCAAATAGTAAGCTGGGGATGAAAACAGATCCTCTGCGGAACATAAATTTACGCTATAAGAATACCGTGTGCCGCCATTCTCTCGTAATACAAATACTTTGTCCCGTTTGCCATAGATGGTCAAGTCTCCGGCCATACCGATAGCATCAAGCAGTGTGACCTTGTCCCGGTCTATGCTATAGCGCCCCGGCGTTTTCACTTCACCCAGAACCGAGATGCAAAGATTGGCGAACTCGACTGTTACCACAGGGTCTTTTAACAATTCGCGGGAAATCAACTCCTCTTTTATCAATGAGGCGATTTCTTTCCTTGTTTTTCCGTTTACATTTATTGCCCCCAATACCGGAAATTCTATATACCCCTCCAAATCAACCGTATATGAAAGAATACCGGAATTATTACTTGTCGTGCCAATAGCTTTAGCCGTGATTGCCAAATTGAATAATTCAGCCAACTGAGGTTCCCTGCTGTTTATCAGAATCGTTATCTTATCGCCGGGGAGCACTTTGATATAGTGGGGAGAGAGTGAAGTGAAAAGTTCACTCTCTCCGGGTTTCAAATCTTGAAAATAGGCTATTCTTTTACTTGAAGAACAAGAAGCTAAAAAGCACAAGAATGTCAATACAAGCAGGTACTTGTCTAATTTCCGGTAAAATACTTTCATAAAATCAATTGGGTTAAGGATTATCATTCCTTTTCGTTAGTTTCATTATCGTTTTCTCTGAAGAAACAGTTGTTATTATATACTCCCGTTTTTCGTTTTCGTTCGATTTCCCTTAGTAGCAATTCTGGCAGAGTAAATAGAATCATTCCACACCGCTTCAATTGCTTCTTGGGTTCTCTGAATATTCTGTACACGAACTCCAAGTGCCATTTGATGATCCACTTTGGAGCACGCCTTGCTTCCACGCCACTATAGAATTTAAAAACAGCCCCAACCGCAATCATGACCCCTCGTTTCAAATGGGGCTTTAATCTATCCATAAAATATTCTTGTTTAGGAGCTCCCAAAGCTATCCAAATAATATCAGCCTCGTCAGTTTCTATTTCTTTGGCTATGTTGGCATAATCAAATTCCTCTACCGACATATAAGGAAGTTCCAAGAAGGTCATATCAGCCACATCCGGGTTTTCTTTTGACAAATTGCTCTGCAACCCTCTCAATATGGCTCGTGATGTTCCCAAGAAGATCATCCTGTACTTCCTGCTATGAATGATGTCCATAAAGATTTGGCTTCCGCAATATTGCTCATAACGCTTTCCGTAAATCCAATGGATATACAACGGGACGTAACTGCTGTCACAAATGGAGAACATCCCACCATTGACTGTTCTCAGATAGTCAGACTTCCTGTTCGCTGTGCCCAACACTACACCATCTACTACACAGATATAGTCAGAACCTAATTTTTCCAGCTGCCGTGCTATAGAAGTATGAACCCGTTGTTTGTCAAACTCGTAGTGGATATTAAAGAATGTATTCATAATAACATAATGAATAGGTTTATTGTACAATCAATAAGTAAACTTAATCAGTCAGAAGAAATTATTTTTTTAATATTTCCTCATAATGCCTTACTAACTTTTTTGCTTTTGCTTCCCATGTTAGCTCTTGTCTCTTTTCTAACATTCTGGTTGATATGTCATTCAAGACAGCTCGGTTTTGATATAATAGTGAAAGTTCATGAGCAAAATCTTGAACTGATTTATAAGGATTAGATAATTCAACTGTAATACCTGCAAAATCTTTTACTATAGGACCAAAACCGCAAGTGTTAAAACACAGTATCGGCAATCCTACCGTTATGGCTTCAAGCACCACCGTGGATGTAGCTTCCATGATTGAAGTAAAAAACATCAAATCAGATGAAGCCATCATCTTCAGAATTTTATCATGAGACACATTCCCATGCCAGTGGCATTTCGAGGCTATTCCACAAATTTCGGCCATACGTTTCATTTCATTCACGGCATCATCGTTCCCTGTACCACAAATATGCAGTTCCACATTCCGCTGATTCATGGCTGTTATTGATTTAATCGCTATTGGAAGTTGTTTGCGAAAGTCAAATTTTCCTATCCATATAATTTTAAAAGGCTCGTCAGATTTACTTGTTTTTCTCCGAAAAGTAGAATTGGAGTCAATTCCAGTTTCATTGATTAGTAAACTGTTTTTCTGATAGTGATTCGATAGGATATCACTGACACTTTTTACAGCGGAAATTAATATATCCGCTTTTTGAATGGCTGCATGAACCCTTGACGAATATAAGTATTGATATTGGTTAATTATATTTTTAAGATAATTAAACAACCTCTGCTTCATTGGAACTCCTAGCAGATATTCCATTGGCATCAATTCCATCCCTCCGATGGGTCCCCAAACAAAAGGAACTTCTTTGATCTTCCACAAATAACCTGGTTCACGAAATCCAATCATATTCAGTTGATGAAGAATATCTATTCGGTTATTTTTTATAATTTGTTTCGCTATTTTCAACGTTTGTTTTTGCCAGTTCCGATAATACCAGTAAAACCTCCAGTCACCTTGGTTCCAACACATCTTTCTCACTTTAGTGGGAAGTGGATTGTAATAAAAATGAAGATGATCCTTTTGAGAAAGTGACATCATAGCCTCCTCTATGTTATCCCGAAATTCACCCTCAGTTATCACATACACATTGCAGTATCTGGCGATGTTGACAACCCAATTCCACCCCATTCCTTGTTCGCTGCCCCAATAAGGATTGACAGCATAGGCATTTACAAGAACATTTATCATTTTCGTTTAGTGCTCAAATTAGAGTATACACCAATGTATAGGCACTTTTATAGTACCTATCTAGTGTTATGTTAAAAATTAAACGTCAGATAATCCCAAGTCTACTTATCTTGTAACTTCACTGTACTGATTATACTATGATTGAGCCCTAATTTGACTACCAACCACTCATCTCACACTCAGCCAATCTTTGTGCATGACTCAGTGACAAACTTCTTATACCTTTATATATAGATATGTATTCCACCTCCGGATCTTCTTCTCCAAAGATAGAACGTAGATTGGCGATAGTTACCAGCATATCTTTTGCCGCACCCTCCAGTTGAAACCAATTTAAAGTTCCGGGGGGATCGAAAACTTGGGAAACATTATAATAATCATTAAGAGACATGGAGATATTTTGGGCATCATCCCAACCCTGTGTCGATTCGCAATAGTTACCTCCAATTTCCAAATCACTCTCTTCAACCTTAACTAGTACAGCATTACTTGCCGAAGCCAACTGCATGATTTGACGAATCAAATCCTCATTATCTGTTTGGAACCGGATCTGTATGGTTACATCCGCAGTTCGAGAAGGACTATTGGCTCGCTGCCGGGTAAGACAGGCTTGTCGTAACCGAGCTTCCTCTGTTTTACGCTCAGCCTTTACATCACAATCGTCCAGCATTTTCCGCACATGGAAGGTCACGGAATGGGGCTTGGCTGTTTTTTCCATACAAGTGAAAGGCAGTAAAACCGTAATAAATTTTTCACTAACGGCCTTGACCGCATCTATGTCACACGACACGTACATCGCCCGAATGGCTTTTATCGCTAAATCGGCATTATGATTACATGTCTCCAACAATTTTATATATTTCTTCGCTTTCTCCATACCGTGGAAATGCCATGCCAACTCCAACACATTGTCCGGTTCTTCGGGATAATGACGGTGAAGTGATTTTTTATATTCTTCTTTATTCATTGTATATTATATGGAGAGAATTACCCCTTGATTGTTTTTGAAGTGTTTAGATATTTTTTGCAGATATTCCACGCTTTGTCACAAACTATATAGTTTCGCAATATCATCCGGATGTAAAAGCAATGAACAGTTTTCACCTAAAACTCTTTTTTAATATGAACAACACGAATTTCCGAATCCGCCCGTACTCCAAAAGGGAGTTGGCGAGGCTCTATTTTCCGGATACGGTCAACGAGGAATCTGCCATCGCAAACCTCCGCAACTTAATGAAGCATAACCCCCACCTGATCGCCGAATTGAAAGGAGCGTACTATAAGACTTATAACAAGACGTTTACACCTAGGCAAATAGGCATCATCGTACAGTATCTCGGTGAACCGTAAGCGGGGACTGAAGCCATTAGTTATTCACTTCCCGAGCCGCTAGTTATTCACTAGGTATAGCCGTTAGTTATTCACTTGACAAGCCATTAGTTATTCACTTCGGAAATGCCTTAAACGAAACAACCGGAATGAAACCGAAAGCATCGGAAAGTGAGGTTTTCGACTTCCTTACTTTTGTATCAGTCAATGACATTGATAAAAATAACAGAGTATTCACTATTAAAATTTTAACATTATGGCACAGCCTTTTTATGCTAGAAAAATCGATTTGAACATTGGCCCTCGTAAGGGAGAAACTGTTTACAGTGCTCAAGCTTATTATTATGGTACAATCACTACCAAGCAGGTGGCTACCCAGATCGCACAAGAGTCGGCCTTGACACCAGCCGACGTGATCGGGGTCATCGAACGTCTCGCTTATTTCTGCCAAACCCACATGGCGCTTGGTTACAAGATCAAGCTGGACGGATTGGGCATCTTCTACAACGAGTTGCTCACCGAGAAAAGCGTAAGCACACCCAAGGAGGTGACAGCCAAGCTGGTGAAAAGTATCCGACCGGCGTTTAACGCCGAGTATACGATCCTTAACGGGACGTTCCGTTATGCGCTCCTGCCCGAGAAAACCAATTTGGTGAGAATCGACTTTAAGGGTGGGGTACCTATCGTAACTCCCGAGGAAGGGGATTCCGAAAGCCCCGGTGAGATCTGATTTTCATAAACTATACATTATTTACCTCAAAATTTGAACAGACATGAGCAAATCAAGTAAAATCGATTGGAAGAAAATAGTCCAAGCTATCGTACAGGCTATTATCGCAGCCTTAACGGCATTAGGTGTATCTTCCTGTGTTTCTCACTTCTAAATTCTAGTGACAATGACGCAAGAAACATTTCCCATGATTGTCGGCGGAGAAGAGACGCTCAACGAGCGTACCCTGCTGACGCAAGTGGAAAGCGGATTAATGATGAATGGGGCGGACTCTGTCCGCTTCATCGTCATACATTGTTCCGCTACCCAAAGTGACCGTGACTATACGGTGGAACAGCTTCTCCGTGACCATAAGGTACGGGGATTCCGTACCATCGGCTATCATTTCTATATCCGCAGGAGTGGAATCGTGACACAGCATCGCCGACTGCTGGAAGTAGGTGCCCATGTCCGTGGACTCAATCGTTGCAGCATAGGTATTTGTTATGAAGGCGGATTGGATGAAAGCGGCAAAACCGCCGATACCCGTACCCCGGAACAGAAGGAGCAATTGAGGGAACTCCTGTGGAAACTCCACACGCTCTTTCCTCATGCGCTTATCGTGGGGCATCGTGACTTGCCCGGCGTAAAGAAAGCTTGTCCCTGCTTCTCGTGCGATGAATATCGTTACTTGTTCCATTAACTATCCCGGGAAATGTGTCGCTATGATGCCTTGCAACATTCGAGAGACATTTCCCGATATTCTTTTCTTCATAACACTTTCTTTCCAAAGCTTAAGGCTATGAATATCAGTTCCACAGAGTTGATAATAGCCGTTTTTCAGTAGCCACTCCTCCTTACCTCGAACCTCCGGACCATATGCACCAATCAAGGAAAGGAGATTCAATTGGAACCTCACGTTCATACCTTTCAATCGCCAATAATCTTTCTCATTCATATAGGTATATCGTTCGGGATGCGCCAGTACAGGTATATAGCCTTTTGCCTTGATCCGAAGCAGAATATTATTTAATCCCATCGGAGGATTAAAATAGGAAGTCTCCACTAGCAAATGTTTTTGAGCCTTGCCAATCGGCAACAAGTCTTCCGAGGCCAGTCGCTCCTCAAATAAGTTATCCAACATGTATTCCGCAGCTAAATGGAGAGCTATACCTCCGGAATAATATTGAAGAAGAAGCTGGAAACGTTCTCTCAATTTCTCGCTCGTGTTGGGAATGTCTTCCATGACATGGGGAGTAAGCCAAATAGATTTAACTCCTAGTTTCTCCAAACAATCCAACGTATCCAAAGATTCACCCAACGTCTGTATACCATCATCCACCCCGGGTAATATATGTGAATGGTAATCAGTAAATCCCTCCAAAATACCGCTTCCCACAAGACTGGTCTGCTTTTTGAAAAACCACATCCTATTTATTCCTCTTTCGTATATCCAGCGTAGCCGTAATGGTAGCCATATTTGTAGCCATAACGGTTACGAATAATGAGAACTCTTATTGATATAAAATTAATTGATTTCATTGATGCTACTTTTTTCCTTGTAAAGGATGATACACCGGTTGATGATAAGATGTATCAATGCCCACAACAACATATTTAGTACCAATAACCAAGTAAGATTTAAAACCGGGGACAGCAGGATATTCATCCCTATGAAAAAGAAGGAGATTAACAGGACCGTCACCAATACCGTACGGACACGCATACCAGTCCGCAACAACTTATGATGGATGTGATTCTTATCCGGTAAGAAGGGATTCCTGCCTTTACGTAATCGATGCAACACCACACGGAAGACATCAAGAAGAGGAACCAAGAGCGTCGAGAATGCTATAACCATATAAGGGTTTGTCCGGACCTCCCCATCTGAATGTACGACACTTAGTTGTATTACCAAGAAGCTGAGGATATAACCGATCGTCAAGCTTCCTGTATCCCCCATGAAAAGTTTGTGCCCACGCTGAGCGTTGCCAAAAACGTTATAGAACCAGAAAGGTATCAATATACCTAACGTAGCTAACGCCAACAATGCATAAAAATAAGATCCGTTAGATATACAGATAGCCGCCAATACGGTAAGCGCGATACAACTCAAGCCGGAAGCCAAGCCGTCTATACCGTCAATCAGGTTAATAGCGTTGGTTATATAAACGACTATCAAAACCGTCAAAGGAATACCCACCCACGAAGGAAGCATATAAATTCCGAACAAACCGCCTAACGAGTTAATCCATGCCCCCGGCAACACCAATAGGATCGCCGTAAAAACCTGAACAACAAATTTGTAACGATAACCGACACCCACCAGATCATCTGCCACACCAATGAGATAAAGTAGCATACAACCACTGACCCAAAACAGTAACTCCAACAAACTTCGATCGGTTAGCAAACGAGCTATCGGAATCCCAACGCAATGGAACAGACCGATTATCAAACAGAGCGACACGAGTATCGCCGGGAAGAAAGAGATACCTCCCAAGCGGGGAACAGGTATGGAATGCACCTTACGCTCGTCGGGCTGATCAAACAATCGTTTCTTATAGGAGATCAACAAGATATTGGGGATAAGTATCAATCCCTGTAAAATGGATATCAAAAAACCACCTGATAAAAAAAGACCGGTCTCTATTATCGTTCTCATATTTTTTGAATAAAGCTTTGTGGGATATAGGAGGTCGCTACGGCACAGACCCCCTGAATGGCGACAACCAAACGGCTGTTTTTCTTGATCCTGCAGATATATCCTTCCGCCCCCTTGAATTTCCCGTCAATCACTCTCACACGTTCTCCCCGACAAAACTTGGTACTGTCAGCCCCCAAATATTCCATTCCTTTCTCGCCGGATGACGTGACCAACATGAAAATATTCATCTCCCGGTCCGGAATGATAAGTGGCACCTTTTTCAATTCCTTATCTCTTGTATACAGGATCACCTTGTCCGTGAATTGCCTCTGTATCTCCATCGCACGCAATGTCGTAGAATGAAAGAACAGGATTGAACTGATAATTGGTTTACGTATGATCTTTCTTACTCCATTCCGCATGACCACCGCATACTCACAAGGGAAATAGCAATCGATATCATCCTTCTTGAGGGATTCCTCGATCTCAAAAACTTTGTTATAAAATACTTTTAGCGCAAACCAATGGTTGCCGTCAAGTGTTATTGTTTTCAATGAATTATACCGTTTTTATTCATGTACAAAGAGGATATACCTTCCATTCCTGTATTTCCTTATTTTTTGATTAAAGGATATACAGCAATCAAGGTTAATCCGGCTATTTTTATATAAAATTCCGAAATGAGGACCATTCCTGACTACAGTGAATGGGAAACCCTAACCCTATATTTCTACCGTTTCTTGGTAAGAAACAGTACAAATAGTTATTTATCTTATTATCAAATATATAATATATATATAAACTACTTTTTTACTCGGTTTACTCAATTTGATACTCGAAAAAAGATAAGGTTGTTGTCGAAAAAAGTATACACTCTCATTTTCCAGACCAGACAAAGAATAATAGAGAAGAAAACAATTAACGTATTTATATACGCTATTTGTTAACGAGTTACATCAACAGAGGATACAATTTATATCCAAAAATCCCCCCTTTATTTTTTTGTTTTGCAGATTATAATTACATTTGCGACGTATTTCTAAGATTTCTTACCAAGAGACAGTAGAATTTAGATCTTTTAAAATCCCATTATTCGCATTGTCTATCAACGAGTTATCCAAAGAGTCCAAATAAATAAGAGTTGTTTTCTCGGAGGTATGTCCCATTCCTGCGCTGATAACCGCAACAGGGATATTATGATTGCGTGCAGCGGTAGCCCAACTATGGCGGGGAGTGTATGAAGATAGAGGCAATGTCTCACCGATTAACTTCCCCAATCGCTTTAATTTCTGATTATGGTAATTCAATCCCGTTTGGTATTGCAAATAAGCCCGATCCGGATTTTCATCGGTAATGATTGGAAATACATAGGGAGTTTTCGAAGAGTCCGATAGATATCGTCTCAAGATCGCCTCTATACAAGGTTCAATACGCAACGTCAGGTTTTGACCGGTCTTATGGCGACAGTAAGTAATTACCCCTTTACCTATATTTTCTTTTTTCAAATAAGCCATATCCACAAACGCCATCCCTCGAGTACTATAGCTGAATACAAACAAATCCCGGGAGAGAGCCAAAGCCGATGAATAAGACAGGTCAAGTCTCTGCAATTTCAAAATGGTCTTTTCACTAACGGCACGTTTCGATGTCTTGGCGATCCCGGTATATACCTCATGAAAAGGAAAAGCTTGCTCCACAAGTTGCTCTTGTACAGCTTTATTATAAGCGGCACGCAAGATTCTCATATAAAATGAGCTACTATTCTTACTCACTCTCCTTCCCCATAGCCATTTCTCATATTTGCAAGCCGTATCGGAGTCTAATGCGGTGAGAGGTATATCACAATTCTCTAAAAAAGAGGAAAAGCTGTTCAATGTTCGTAAATAATTACGGGAAGTACTGAATTGACCGCTATCATGAAGGAGTCCAATCTCTTTTCTCAAATAGTCCAACATTCCGGTTTCAGTTTTTGGAGATCGAAATCTCCCGATCACATCGGACAAGGTGTATTCATTCCCTACAGCATCTAATTCCCGAATGATTTTCCGGATCGCAGCTAAGTCCGCATTTATTCGTTTCTGATAAGAAAAAATAGTTTTTTCATTGTCAGGCGTAACAACCAACTCTCGTTTCTCCCCATTCCACCAATGAGGAAATATCCGCATATCGGTAGTTATTTGCCTATTCTCCTGTCTGTGACAAAGTTGGTAACAGACAACACCCGCTTTGCCTCTCACCGTCGATGGACGAAACTTTACTTTTATTGTAGCCATACTTTTTTAAGCCAATTTTACACTAGCCAACCCGAAATGTCAATAGGTAGACAATAATAATTATCATAGAAAATCTATCATAATGTCCTCATTCAGGAGCTATTTAAAACATATGACTCACCCAAAAAGTTGTTTATAGGAGATATCTATCAGATTTTGCTAAAAAGATTGAATTTATGAAAAGAATAGTCTGCAACTAACACTTAATTATTTCGACGATATTCGGTTGGAGTGACCCCATAGCTTTGTTTAAAAGCCGTACTAAAATAACGAGCGCTGGAAAAACCGACACGGTCCGCTACTTCCTGAATACTGATATCCTTATGAGATGAAAGCAACCGAGAAGCCTCGACCATACGAAACCGAATCACATAATCACCAACCGAGACATCCGACAAATGACTGAACTTGCTATAAAGCGTCGTTCTACTCATCGCCATCGCAGAGGCGATAAAAGGCACATTCAAATCCGGATTACTCAAGTTCTCCCGAAGCAACGTATTCAATTTACACATGAATTGTTCGTCCGCATTGCTTGTCGCATCCTCTTTTGGAGAGAATAGACAACCGGACTCACGATAACGCACACGAAGTAGGTCTCGCTGTCTCAATATATTCCGTAGAATCACCAACAAGGAATCTATATCAAACGGCTTCGCCAAATAGATATCCGCCCCTGATTTATACCCCTCTACCGAACTTGCTTGATCCACCCTAGCGGTCAATAGAACCACAGGAATATGGCTAACCGCTACGTCGTTCTTGATTCGGTAACACAGCTCAAAACCATCAGTCCGAGGCATCATGACATCACTGATTACAATATCCGGCTGACATTGCCTCAAGATTTCCCAAGCCTCTTCCCCGTCTCCGGCTACAAAAACCTCCTTAAACTCTGCCTGCAAGACACCGAGTAAGTAGTTACGCAGCTCTATCTCATCTTCAACCACCAACAATGTATATTTAGCAAGCTCCGTATCTACCTGTACTCCGCACACATCTGTTTCCGGCATGTCAGTGCCCTTCACGCTTAAATCGATAACCCTATCCGGTTCCGCGGCAACAAACGCTTGCGTGAAAGGAAGGTCGAAATAGAAAGTGGCACCTCCATCCTCATTATTGTAAGCACCTATACTTCCGCCATGCAACTCTATAAGTTTCCGGGCATAAGCCAACCCGATCCCACTCCCTTTACGGTCGTGTTCACCTTGGTAAAAACAGGTAAAAAGACGGTTTATATCCACATGTCTCAATCCGATCCCCTGGTCCGCAAGGAAAACCCGCACATTCTTATCCATACGCTCCGTACCAATGACTAATGAGGTATCCGGATCGCTGAATTTCATCGCATTTATCAATAAATTAGATAAAACGACACGGCATTTGGAAGTATCAAAGGGTACTTTCTCTACTGAAGCATCCAACTGGAACCGCACAGAAATCCTACGGGCTTCGAATTCCATGATAAAATCATCCGTTACCGATCGTATCCAATCGTTAAGATCGTAAAAACGAATATCCATAACATCGCCGTTCGTATCAGACTTCTGGGCATCGAGCACCATATCGACGATCTCCCGCATCCGGCAAGTTTGCAACAACAAACCATCCAATTGCCGGGATACATCTTTATCCGTCACCTTTCCGGATTTCAGCAAACGTTTGAGCGGAGCATAGATCAAAGTAAGCGGCGTACGTAATTCATGGCTGATGTTCACCATGAAACGGACTTTTTCCTCATAAAACTTTCGTTCATGTTCTTTCATGGCCCAAGCAAGTTTCCGTTCTTTGCGTCGCATAACAGACCAGATCATCCCTCCAATTGCCGCAAACACAATCACCCCCATCGCAATCAGGAACCAAGCGCATCTCCACAAAGGAGGCTCCACATCTACTGCCAATAATCTCAAAGGAACACTCCAGTCTCCATTCTTCTTGCTATAGGAAACCCATAATTCATAGTTGCCCGGAGAAAGCGCCGGAAATGTAAATGCATGGCTTGAAGTCTCCAACAACTCCTCACGGTCTCCCTTGATGTAAAAACGGAATAATTTCTTCCGCATCAAATCCTTCTCTTTCACGATAACACTTAACCCAAAAGAAACATAATCCCACGGAATGGAAATAGCCTGTTCCCCGGATATACCATCGGGATGAATCGGAGCCCCATCTAAAGCCAAATTAATCATGCTTACAGAAAAATCCTCTTCCTCATGAATGTCATAGTCGGGCCGTATCCTAACCAGCCCTTCCACCCCAGAAATATAAATATTACCGGAAGAAGCCTCAAAAGCAGGTTCCGGAAGAAACTCACGTGTAAAGACACCGTCAGATTCCCCAAAAACGATTACACGCTTCTCTTCCGGTACATACGCATACAACCCTTCATGAGTACTTATCCAAAGGCGATCAGAACGATCAAACGCAAGAGACGTTACCCCAATAAAACGATCCTGATCAACCGTGTCCAATCTTTCCGAGAGACGGTCATAAACATATAGACCGGAAGATGTCCCCAACCAAAAACGGTTATCTTTATCTTGTTTTACCGCAAGTATCGTACCGATATCCTCATTCCTCACAAATAACGGACGTAGTTGCTTATGCGGGATATCCAACACATACAAAGCTGCGGAAGAACTTATGTAACAAGAATCGCCTTGTATGAAACGGGGTGCAAGCAAACTTTGCGGTAACAGATCTTCCGGTAAAGGCTCAAATTGTTGTTTCCGCCGATTATACACAGACAAATGATTATCGGATAAAAGACAAAAACAGTCCTCGTCTAAAGGAAATAAACGAATCGAATTACCTCGTAAGAATAAATCCTTTCGCACATGCCCCCAATTTAACAAAAACTCCCGGCATTCTCCTGTATTTTTATTAAAATGATAAAGCCCTACACCAAACAAAGATAACAACAATTCCGAATCGCTATACGGCATGATAGACACCACCTTCATCCCCGCAGTCTGAGGATATTTCCGGAAAGTCTCTTTTTGCGGATCAAACAAATCAAGACCTCCCCCATCCGTTCCTATCCAGATTTTCCCATCACGATCTTCATACATGGAAGTGACCGACTGAAAACTCAAACCGTAAGAAGCCCCGGGAGGAGCATCCCGATAAGTCGTCATAAAAACAGGTTTGATGCCGATCAATCCTCCCCTGATACTGCCCGCCCAAACATTATCCTCATCATCGATATACAGACAGGCGAAAGAATTTACCGGCAACGAATGGCGATCGCCCGGAAGATGCATAATCGCTCTTACGGTCTTATTTTTGTAATTATATATATTGATACCACCTCCGTCCGTCGCCAGCTAAAGTTCGCCATCTTTCTCGCACATATCTTGCACGATATTATGAGTCAATCTCTCCGGGGTTTCCAAATGCTCCTGCAATCTCCCCTCTCGATCATAACAAAAAACACCTTTATTATAGATAGCCACCCATATTCTCTTGAATGAATCTATATACATGGAGGGGATATTCCCTTTGGGGATAAACGACACACGTTCCATATCTCCGGTGTCTAGCGAATACCACCAAAGCCCTTTTTCCAGAAAAGACAGTATGACCTTCCTCTCTTTTTCGTCATACAAATAAACATAATTAGGCGAAAATTCAAACGGACTTTCCTTGAACTTACACCGGATCATTTTCTTTTCCGCATAGGAATAACAAAAAACACCTTGCTTCCCTAAAAAATAGATTCCTTCCGGCATGAGGAGGCTACAAGCAGCGACCAAAGGTTGACCGTCTATTTCCTGACGTACAAATTTTCGAGTACCACGATCGAAATATGCCAATCCGCGACTAGTTCCTACCCAAACATTCCCCTCCGCATCTTCCTCTAAAAAAACAATATCATTATAAGGAAGAGAATTCGGATTCTCTCTCTCCTCCTGATAAACGGTTATTTTTTCCCTATCGAAACGATTCAACCCAAACCGGGTACCAATCCACATAACACCTCTTTCATCTACCAGTACACATTTCACGGAAGACTGCGATAATCCGTTTTCCAAAGAAATTTGTTTAAAATAATACTTAGGAGCTGCATAAAGAGACTCCGCTAAACACACAAAAAACAGCAATAGATATAATTGTAAAAACCTCCAAAATACTCGCATAGTTGTATATCACCCATTGTTCGGCAAAAACACTAAATCGTCCGAAATATAAGGCTTGCAGAGTCTAAAAAAAACGTTTTTTGAATTTTCACGGACGATTTTGGACCCAAGAAAATATCCTTAAAGCATAGATTTGCAGCAAGTGAAAAATTAAACAAAAAAGCATATCATTAAAAATTATTCTTATGTTACGTACAACGGGTATATATTTTATTATTTTGGTTATGATACTTGTAAAATGTTTCCTTCCGGACGAAAAACCGGAGATCATTCCTTTCCCCTTGCAAAGTGTATCAGACAAAGGTGATTTCACATTCAACAAGGCAACCCTCATTAGTGTAGAAAATGAAAAACAGGCTATGATCGCTCGGGAGTTGACCGATCTATTCACGCTTTCCGCCGGATTCACCCCGGAAATAAAAATACAAGACAAACGAGCCAATATCATATTCCGCACAGACAGAGAACTAGCGGCCGAACATTATAAACTGAATATAGCCCCCTCTTGTATTCTAATAAAAGCATCCGGACAAAAAGGTTTCTTTTACGCAATGCAAACCTTACGTTTTCTGCTTCCTCCAGCAATAAACAGCCAAACTCAGGTAGAGAATATTCAATGGAACGTACCGGGAATGACCATACTAGATGGCCCCCGATACAGCAATCGGACCGTGGCAATACACACACCTTTCACTCTCATCTCGAAGGATAATCTCAAAGAATTGATCGATCACCTAGCCATGTTAAAAATAAACAGACTTCATTTCACACAAGAAGTTCATGATACGACACCTGAAGGACAGCAAAAAATGAAGGATATGAACCTGTATGCTAAATCCAAGAAGATCACGATCTCAAACGGGACAACACACACCCATGATATCATATCGTATCTCCCGTTCCAAGCAGAGCGACTTATCTGGAAAGCAAATATCTCCGATTGCGATGAGGATAAGAAAAGGTTATTCCAATATTTAGCGCCCATCGCAGAAAGAAGCTGGTCTGGTAATTTGTTAGCCCATCGCCTCACGCAAGATATCGATCAAGATAGGCTTCAATCCGCTTACGAAACATTCCACGGCGATCACCATCAGTATCAATCCCATCAAACGCATCATCACGTTATTTCCAGTCTCTCCCAATATACGTACCAGCCGGGTAGAAGCTTGCAAGATCAAGAATGTGATAAAATAGACCAATGCGATTATTCCGATCAACGTACCCTTTAAGGTGAATGTCGAAGCGTCATCCATAAGCATGATTGCGTTGGCGATCGCTCCCGGACCACACAACATCGGAATCGCCAGAGGAGTAATGGATATATCATCCGCATAGGTTTTCACCTCTTCCTCTTTCAACTTTGCGTTGGAATAGCGTGCCTGAAGCATATCAAACCCGATCTTGAAGATAATAAAGCCGCCAGCTATGCGAAAGCCGTTTGAGGAGATACCAAAGAACTTAAACAGGAACTGACCGGAGAAAGTAAAAACCATCAAGGTGATGAACGACACGATCGTGGCCCTTCGGACAATCGCTTTCCGTTCATGGTCATTCATACCATTGGTCATGGTCAAGAAAACCGGCATCGTACCGAGTGGATTGGTCAACGTAAAAAACGAAGTGAAACATAATAGGGCGAAAGGTAACAAGTCTTCCATATCAATAATTTTTTAATTGGCTAATGTGCCAATATGCCAATTAGTTGAAGAGAGAATGATTGGCACATTGGTACATAACATATTATCACATTATTTACTCATCCCAGACCAAATAGGCTGAGACCAACCAATGATTCAGCTTATTCCCATCCACTTCTGCCGCTTCCGGAATACTCACCGTCAGCGTATGATGGCCGGGTTGGATATCTTTCAACGCTACCTCTTCCGGTATCACATCCGATCCGGGACACCAATTAGAGCGGGAAAGATCCGAAGACGCCAAGGGTTCCTCTACTTCTTTCTCCGAATATCCCTTCTCGGTGATATAGGAAGCCAGACGCTTTCTCAACCAAACCCCGGTAGCCGGATTAAAACGACGGAAAGAAGCGCAGTCCGTACGCCAAGGAACAAAATCCAAGACTGGAACTCCATCAACGGAAACAATATTCTGTTTTTCCACGAACTCATCCCCGCCGGAATGACCGCCATGTCCCGTAACGATATATTTCAGACGGACATCACGTGCGCCTTGAGGAATATCAAAATCCAATGACACGTCCTTCCGGGCGAATATATCCGGATATTCCTGCCCGATATAATAAACCGTATTCATCAACGGCTCTACATGTTTCTTCGGCAAAGCGTCGCAAGTCAGATCGGACTCATCCACATCAATCGTCATGCTTGCGACGTATCCTTCCGGTGTCCATGTATCGATAAAGATTCCAACATAAGCACCACCTTCCAAAAGAGGATACAAATCGGTTATGTCTTGCTCCCAGCTTACGCTATCTTCCCAATGGTCGACATACACCGGTTTACGATGTTTCGTCAAGCTATCCTCGGGACTACTGTAATGCCCTACTCCGAACGGAGTCATGAAACGCATCAATTCCACGGTAGGTTGATAATCCGTCCCGGGGATGATACCGATCATCTTCTCCAGTTTCACGCTATCCACCGCAGGAAACTCCTTCTCGCCTTTAGCGATATTCAACAAATTAATGCCCGAGGCATTTGGCAATACAAAACAAGACCCGGATTTATCCCAGCGATCTCCATTCGAAGCTACCGTAACCCGGAGTTTGACGGAAACGTTTCGCTTATATTTCGGCAATGTTACCTTCTTCAAGATAATACGGCCATTCACCAAATGATAGATACTGTCCGGTCCCGGAGCGTTAAAAGCGGCGGGATATACATCCGGAGCGAAACGTATGCGGGTATCATTAAATACCTGTACGGAATAATCTCCCATCGACGGTAATTCTTTATGTCCGCAAGAAGCGGTACATAGAAAAACTCCCGTCAAGGAGACAAATAAAGCCAATTTTTTAATCATTTTGTCTAGAATTTAGTAAGCTCCTTAATAAGCTGCTTTTGTCCGGCAGTCTTATCGGCGTGCGTACAAGGACCGGTCACACAACCGCCCTCGCAAGCCATCACTTCTATAAACTGCGCGGGAGCCTTTCCGGTTTTAGCGTAAGCGCGTAATAATGCCACATTTTTCTTTGTCAGGTTGGCTACCTGCACGGCATTTACGTTCTCGTCCTTCAAATAAACCTTAACGGCGTTGATCACACCACCACTTTGGGCGAAGCCATGCGCCTCACGGACAGCGTTAAATAATACGGAGAAAGGCTGGGCCTCCTCGATCTTGATACCCAATCCCTCCAATACGGAACCTACTTCCTCAAACGTAAGTGTAAAATCCACGCACGGATCTAGTTTCACCTCTTTTCGTTTCGCCACGCACGGGCCAACAAACACGATCTTCGCATCCGGATATTTTTCCTTCACGATACGGGCCGTATAATACATCGGAGATCCAGTAGAAGAGATGTATTTCTTTAAATCCGGGATATGTTTCTCGGCCAATTGCACGTAAGACGGACAGCAACTAGTGGTCATGAACGGTTGTCCTTCTTTCAATTTCTCGATCAATTCTTCCGCCTCATGACGGGTGGTTTCCATAGCGCCTTGCGCCACCTCGACCACTTCCTCGAATCCCAAGGACTTGATAGCGCCATACACTTTTTCCTTCGGAGCGCTAAACTGAGCTAAGATAGACGGAGCGACAATCGCTACCATCTGTTCCTTATTCCGCAAGCGTTGCAAGATATCGAATACTTGCGAGATCTCGAAGATAGCACCGAACGGACAAGCATTCACACATTTACCGCAATATATACATTTAGACTCGTCGATATGCTCCACCCCATACTCGTCCTTGCTGATCGCCTTAACCGGACAAACTTCCTCGCAAGGGATCGGGATATAAACGATGGCATGGTACGGACAACTTTGGTGGCATTTACCACAGCTGATACAAGTTTCATGATCAATCTCGGCCTGACCGTTTTTCTTGAATCGGATAGCGTCCTTCGGGCAGTTCATATAACAACTACGAGCCACGCAACCCCGGCAAAGATTCGTGATCTCATAATTCACGGAGACACAAGAGGAACACGCCTCATCCACTACACACATGATATTTTCCTTCTTATTCTCCGAGCGGAACAAGGCACGCTTCGCATACTCTGAAAGCGGTGTCAACTCATCTTCCTCGTCCTGCATATCAAAACCAAGCAAAGGCAAGGTTTTGTATTTCCAGACGGCACGTTCCTTATGTACACAGCAACGGCCCCTCACTTTCGATTTTCGGGGACTCAACTCGATCGGCAAGCGATCAATTTCTTCTAGAAGACGGTTTTCTTTCCAGAGCTTTACTAACTTCGCCAGCAATCCGTGACGAACAATCATTACGTTGTTGGTAAATGCCATAATGTTATCGTATTTGTGCTTTTAGTATATCGTATATCGCATCACTTCTTTACAAACGCGAAGGTAAATAAAAGTTTCTAAACAGAAAGAAAGCTTTCTTTAAGAATTATCGAAGCACTATGAATATCTCCGCCAAACGGAGGATTTAATTTAGACAAGACAAGTTCCACCTCCGTGATCTGTGGAAATCTCTCTTTCAAAGCCTTCAAGATACGCCCCGCCGCGTGCTCGAGAAGTCTCGAGGGGATAGCCATTTCTGCTTTCACGGTTTCATATACTGTGGCGTAATTGATCGTATCGCTTAAATCGTCGCTCCATACCGCGTTCTCCAACGGAGCTGTCAGTATCAAATCTACGATAAAAGTATTCCCAACCCGGGTCTCTTGGGGTGCCACGCCATGATAGGCATAGAATGTCATCCTTCGTAATTCAATCTTTGTTGTCATAATCTTTTAATTTATCTGTAAATGTATAGAAAGTAAACCTTCCTGCAAAAAAATAGTCTTATATTTGTCAACCAAGTAACAACACATTATGATGGGAATAAAACAAAAAGATGAAAATTCCGCAGGCGGATTACACAACGCCTTGGCTGCGGGGACAACGATAAAGGGTAATATTATCACAGAGACAGACTTTCGCTTGGATGGAAAAGTAGAGGGAGATATCAGTTGCAACGGCAAGATCGTTATCGGCCCCAAAGGTAGCGTAACAGGCAATATCGTATCCGAGAATGCTGAGATTCTCGGTGAGGTAGATGGCTCCGTAAAAGTAAGCGCAAAGCTTATTCTAAAATCAACAGCAATTATCAAGGGAGATATATATACCCAATCCCTAGAGATCGAACCAAACGCACGGTTCAACGGAGCCTGCTCGATGTGTTCCGAGAAAAAGAAAGCGGACAAATAGACTGAGGGCCGCACTTTTCGATACGGCCCTTAGTCTTTCTTATTTTCGTCCAGCCTCTTTTATCAACGAGACTATCTTATTATTCAGGTTATCAGCCTGTAAAAGCTGTTCCAACGTAATATGCATCCGGTAGCGCCAATAATGCGTTGAATTCGCAGGAACGTTAATACGCTCGGATTCTATATCCTTCCGCTTGATAGAATCATCCATAGCAAACCAATCCTGCAACGGAATAATCGTCAGCATGGAACGAGTCTTCAAATGATTAGAAATAATCTGGGCAACGATTTCAGCCGTACATTCATCCGGGGCCTCACCGATCCGTTGCAATACATGGTTGTAATAACGCTGTGTCTTCTCCGGATCTTCTTTCCACCAATTACGAAGAGGAGTCATATCATGTGTAGAAGTCGTACAAACCGAATGATAAGGCAGATTGAACATATCGGAAAATTCCCGCTGTGGGCTCTTCGGCATACGCTCAATCTCCAAGCTTAGTATTTGCAACTTATTCATAACCTCGGGAACAGAGGCGGGGATCATACCGAGATCCTCTCCACAAACCAACATCTCCGTGGACGCAACCAACGGTGTCAAACGCTTAAACGCTTGCGCCTTCCAAAAATCATTATGGCGATGATAGAAGAAATGCCAGTATAACTGATCGAACGCATAACGGTCGGAACCACTCAATTCCCGATAGATATAGGATTGATTCGCCGAGATCCGGGGATGAAACTTATCGGTCTCTCTTGGGTCACGAAGAAATAATACCTCATTCGCAATCGTAAACAGGCCATTCTTGATCCGTAGGGAAACAGGATCCGCCTTATCCGCAAACAACGCCTCAATCTTCCTTTGCGTATCACAGAACGGTTTTAACACATAATGCCGGGAGGAGGATTGTGCCAAATAAGCACCTATCACCTCTTCTGTATTTTCCTCAAACAATTCCGATAAAAATTGTCGATTGATATGTGGGGTCGTGAAACGAGATTCGTTAAAATTCAATCCATACTGCTCGATCTCTTCTCTCGAGAACGGCAACGCTGGATTGAAATGACCACAAAGCCCTTGCACATATTCACAAGGAACCTCCCATATTCGGAAAAATCCCAAGATGTGATCTATACGGAAACAATCGAAATAATCACTTAACTTAGCGAAGCGTTTTTTCCACCAAGAGAAATTATCTTTCTCCATCGCATCCCAGTTATAAGTCGGGAACAGCCAGTTCTGACCGTTCATGGAAAAGTCATCGGGGGGAGCACCCGCTTGACCATTCATATTAAAATATTTCGGTTCCGTCCAAGCCTCTACACTAGTGCGGCTCACGCCAATGGGCAAATCACCTTTCAATACAACTCCATTCTTACGGGCATAATCCGATACCGACTTGAACTGGTTGTGCAATACATATTGCAAGAAATAAGAGAACGAGATCTCCGGCCATGCGTCACTATCTTCCCGGCATAGGGCGCGAACACGTGTCTTATTGTAAGTAGAATTACCTTGCCATTGAGAGAAATCCGATGTCCCATAACTTTCCCGCAAGAAGCAATAAGTAGCGTAAGGCATCAACCATGACTCATTTTGCGCCAAGAACTCTTTAAACTCCGGCGTATCTAATACAGCCTTACCCTCCCCTGCGAAATATTCTTGACAATAACCCAATTTATATTTCAGTACTTCCTCGTAATCAACCGTATCTTTTGCGTTTAATTCTTTTTGCTTCCCTGCATAAAAAGCAGCTCTCTCCGGATCTTGCAAGGTCCCCAAAGCCGATAAATCCACATACATGGGATGAAGGGCATAAATAGAAATAGCGCTATACGGATAGGAATCCACCCAAGTATGGGTCATCGTCGTATCATTCATAGGTAATACTTGAATGATACGTTGGTGCGTCTTTCTAGCCCAATCCACCAACATGTGTAAATCTCCCAAATCACCTACCCCAAAGCTCTTTTCCGAGCGCAAGGAAAAGACGGGGATAACCGAGCCGGCACAACGCCATAACGGTAAGCTATCCCGGAAGTAAAGACCAGATATAACAACGGTCTCACCCTGTTTCTGGGGAACAAGACTTAGAATACGATTCTCATCACTCTCCCAATACAAAGGTTGACGGGAATCATTATCCCAAACCAAAAATTTATATTCTAAAGGATACCGTATCTCCGCAGCGTCTAAATCAATATGCCATTCCGGGAAAGTATCGCAACTCAACAATAAAGCCTTGTCCGGATGCCAGTTACCTAAGCATTCTTGATTTCCAGTAATGGCTACACACTGATTCTTTTCCACCCGGGGAGCGGATATCTTTATCACCAATTTTCTTCCACTTCTAACGACCCTCTCATGTGTATTGCAGGGATGAGCGAATAAACTTTTGGTGAAAGCAGAAGAATAAAAGGCTAGATTATCCGGACGGATTTGCCAATAATCATAAAGGATGTAAGAATCAGATTGTCCATCCAATACAATCCGGTGATTCTTCTCCCACTCCTCAAAGATCTGCTTATCATTAACACTTAAGAAATATCTATATTCTATATCTTTTATATCGGGTGGAAGATCCAGTTCCAGTTTCCAGTTTCCATCCCCAGAGTAATTCATCTCCTTAGCCAAAGCAGGTTCCCAAGAGCCTAATTCCGGTATGGAGCCCACTACACATAACTTCTGTCCCCAAACGGTATGGAAGTTTATATTAAAAGTGACTTTCATGGTATATAGATTTAGTCAATTATTTAACCGCATTTAGAGGCTCCGCAATTCGTGCAGATCAAACAACCTTCTTGATAAATTAAGGTCTCCAACCCACAGTTCGGACATTTCTGCCCTTTCGCTTCCATGCCGTTCGGTAAATATTTCTTCAAGGCCCGTTCCACGCCATTCTTCCAAGTATTGATAGACTCGCTATTCAACTCCATACCCTGTACCAGTTTTATAACCTGATCAATAGGCATTCCGTAACGGAGCACACCGGAGATCAATTTAGCGTAGTTCCAATATTCCGGATTAAACTTGCCATCCAAACCTTCGATTGTCATTTTATAACCGCGTTTATTCTTGAACTGGAAGTCGTAATGCTTATTACCATCCTCATCATAGCTCTTGATGATCGTACCTTTAGAAACGTTTTTAGGTAACATGATACCCTCGTCATCATCGGCCAAACCGGTAAAGATCTCATACGGACGGCCATTCAACAAGCCGACGAAAGCGATCCATTTCTCACGGTTATTCTGAAATTTTACCACATCCGCATCCAATTCACGAGGACGGGTAGATACGATAACCGGTGGTTGCATGCAGTTACAATCCTCTTTTTTCTTCTTTTTATCTGTCGCAATCAAGACACCGGAACGAGAACCATCTCGATAAACAGTACATCCTTTACATCCGCATCTCCATGCCTCAACATACAAAGAGTCTACCAACTCCTCACTTACATCGTTCGGCAAATTGATCGTTACGCTGATAGAATGGTCCACCCATTTCTGAATGCGTCCTTGCATACGGACTTTTTGTAACCAATCGACATCATTGGAAGTCGCTTTATAATAAGGAGACTTAGCAACTAGCTCCTCCACTTCTTCTTGTGTATATTTCTTACTTGCCGAATAACCATTCGCTTGCATCCACGTTACAAACTTATGATGGAATACGATATACTCCTCGAAAGCGTCGCCTGTCTCATCCACGAAATCCACACGAGCCTCGGAATCGTTCGGGTTTACTTTGCGGCGGCGCTTATATACCGGCAAGAATACCGGCTCTATACCGGAAGTGGTCTGTGTCATCAAGCTAGTCGTTCCTGTCGGAGCGATTGTTAAGCAAGCGATATTACGACGGCCGTATTTCAACATATCCTCATATAAAGCAGGATCAGCCTCACGCAAACGGTTGATGAACGGATTTTTTTCCTCACGCTTCGCATCGAATATCTCAAAGGCACCACGTTCTTTCGCCAACATTACGGATGAACGATATGCGGCCAAAGCTAATGTCTTTTGTATAAGTTCCGCACAATCGGTTGCTTCTTCTGTTCCATAACGCAAACCTAAAGCGGCAATCATATCGCCTTCCGCCGTGATGCCCACACCTGTACGACGTCCTTGCAAAGTCTTTCGTTGGATCTTTTCCCACAAATGACGCTCTGTTTGTCTTACCTCCATGGATTCCGGATCCGAGTCGATCTTAGCCAAGATCATCTCGATCTTCTCCGACTCCAAATCAATAATATCATCCATAATCCGCTGGGCCAAACCTACATGCTTCTTGAACAAATCATAATCGAAATAAGCGTCCGGAGTGAACGGATTTACCACATATGAATATAAATTGATTGCTAACAAACGGCAACTATCATACGGACAAAGAGGTATCTCGCCACAAGGATTCGTGGAAACCGTACGGAACCCCAGATCCGCATAGCAGTCTGGTACAGACTCACGTAAGATCGTGTCCCAGAATAACACACCCGGTTCAGCGGATTTCCAAGCGTTATGAATAATTTTTTTCCATAAGCCAGAAGCATCGATATCCTTCACATAAACGGGAGAATCCGAATCAATTGGATATTGTTGCTTATAGGTACCGCCATTAACCGCGGCATTCATGAAATCATCATCAATCTTCACAGATACATTTGCACCTGTAACCTTACCTTCCGTCATCTTAGCGTCGATAAACGCCTCCGAGTCCGGATGTTTAATAGAAACGCTCAGCATCAAAGCTCCACGACGGCCATCTTGGGCCACCTCACGGGTGGAATTCGAATAACGTTCCATAAACGGAACCAACCCGGTAGAAGTCAACGCGGAATTCTTAACCGGAGAACCTTTCGGGCGGATATGCGAAAGATCATGGCCTACACCACCACGGCGCTTCATTAATTGTACCTGTTCTTCGTCAATACGAATAATCGCACCATACGAATCCGCTTGCCCGTCTAATCCGATAACAAAACAATTAGAGAGTGAGGCAATTTGATAATCATTGCCAATTCCCGTCATCGGACTTCCTTGCGGAACGATGTAGCGGAAATGATCAAACAGGTCGAAAAGTTCTTGTTCCGACAACGGATTCGGATACTTTTTTTCCACACGGGCAATCTCACTTGCCAAGCGATGATGCATATCATTCGGAGATTCCTCATAGATATTTCCAAACGCATCCTTCAAGGCATATTTATTTACCCATACTTTAGCGGCGAGCTCGTCACCGGTAAAGTAATCCAATGAAGCCTTAAACGCTTCGTCAAAAGTGTAAGTTTTACGATCCACAATTATTATATTTATTTTGCGACTGCAAGTTTACGCATACTTTACCAGTTATCCAAATTACCCTACGTTAAAAAGAATACTTATTGAAAAGTTTTCCAAAACCAAACTCGCAACCCCACATTTTCAACTACTTAAACAAAACCAAGCATCAAATAGTTTTCCAAAAAGAAAACTTAACACTTACACGGATTTCCCAAAACAAAGAAGGACGTCTCTTTAGAGAGACGTCCTTATCCTACTATATAGGGATTCTTAATTTAGTTCTTGAGCAAGACCTCGATTTCCTCTACGGAAGACCGGAAAGACTTACTAGTCTCAATCTGGTCTTTGATCGTCTTACAAGCATGCAAGACCGTCGCATGGTCTTTCTTTCCTACAATCTTTCCAATATGGGAAAAAGAGGAGTCCGTATATTTCTTCGCCAAATACATCGTGATCTGACGGGCTTGCACGATCTCACGTTTACGGGAATTAGTCTGGATAACCGATTGCTCCAAGTTGAAATACTTGCAAACGATCTCCTGAATCATCTGTACGGAGATCTGTTTCTTCTCCAACCGAACCGCTTGGCTAACCACACGTTTCGTCAACGGCAGATCGATCTCACGATTATTGATAACCGCATTAGCCATTAAAGAGACGAGAATACCTTCTAAGTCACGGACATTCTCCGTCACATTATTAGCGATAAAGTTAAAGACCTCATCCGGAATCATGATTCCGTCATGGTTGATCTTATTCTTCAGTATCTTTTTACGTAGATCCAGATCCGGACGGCTCAACTCAGCCGTCAATCCCCATTTTAAACGGGTGATCAAGCGCTCTTCCATCCCTTGCAAATCCACAGGAGGTTTATCAGAAGTCAAGATAAGCTGCTTACCTAACTGGTGCAGGTGGTTGAAAATATGGAAGAATGTATTTTGAGTCTTATCCATACCGATCAACTCCTGTATATCATCTAACAGCAGCACATCGATATTTTGATAAAAATTCAAGAAGTCATTAGTCGTATTCTTACGGATAGCATCTGTAAACTGTACCCGGAACAAATGCGAAGATACATATAACACTTTCTTTTCCGGATGCAACTCCCGGATACGGGTTCCGATCGCATGGCATAAGTGAGTTTTACCCACTCCTGACGGACCAAAAATAAACAACGGGTTAAACGTAGTCTTTCCCGGATTCTGGGCAACAGCCTCACCCGCCGTACGAACCAGCTTATTGCTCGTACCCTCGAAATAATTATCAAAATTATACTTCGGGTTCAACTGAGGGTCCAAATCCTGCGGAGCAGTCGTCATAAAAGGATTCGGAGCTTTGTTAGCGTCCTTGGGAGTGACTTTCTTTACAGCGGTGGAAGCATTCTCCGCCGGATAATCAACCGTACCACCAGTGGTCTTATCCACCATGATACGGTAGTTAAGAATGGTTCCTTGACCGATTACACGATACAATGTAACTTTCAAAACATTAACATACTTCTCTTCCAGATACTCATAGAAGAATTGACTAGGCACCTGTATGGTAAACTTCTTGTCTTCGTATGATAACGGAACGATAGGTACGAACCATGTGTCAAAAGCTGCCTTAGGCACAATATCCTTTATGACCGCAAGGCACTTATTCCACAATGTTTGATAATCAGTCTGCATGTTTTCTTTCTCTCCCACTAATACTTTTTACATTCGGACTACAAAGTTTAGAAATTAATTCCGAAAAAAAAAGTGCTATTTTGTTTGGTAAATATGAATTTTCAATATCCCTTTTAGATTCAGATAGTTACTAATACCTATCTGATTTACTGCTATTTAGATCGACCAACGTTCAAAAACCCTTTATTTTAGAGACCTCTACAAAAGCGTAAACGCTGACGTCCGGTGACGGAATAAGGCCTCAGGAAGTATCTATCTCACTTTACCTAAAGGCCTTATGCGTATAATCAGCAGGAGTCCCCTAACTTTTTGTCTAATTAGAATGATTCTAAATAACGTCTTTTATACTATGATTTTTTAACATAATCAAAAAACAGAGAAATGGACGTATCTTTTCGGATTCTCCCTCAAATCTAGCAATAGCTTGGAGGCGTTGTCCATCGTGCTGTTCAGATTATCATACAATCCTTTGTCGTTCAACAATAAGCCGATGCTATTATCCGTCGAGTTCAATTTATCCGTAGTCAACTTCAAGTTCGCCAAGGTCGCATTGATGGAATTGACCGTTGTAGCCAAATCCAATTCTTTCAAGTTGGCGCTCACCTCCGAGAAATTATCCGTCATCGTCTTCAAGTTATTCACGATACCCGGTACATCCTTACTCAACATCTGATTCAACTGACGGGTAGACACCTCTAGGTTGCTAGTCGTTTTTTCGATATGATTCAAGGATTGAGCCAAGGCCGGATGAGCGATCAAGGTTTGCAAGCTACCCAAAATCGTGTCGATCTTCGGCAAAAGGTTCTCAACACTTGGCAAGATCTTCTCCTGTACGGATTGCATCATATCCTCTTCCATTCGTCCCTCGAGCGTAGAACCCGGCTTCAAAAAGTCATCCACGTAAGTGTTCAAATGGATATGCAACTCAGCTCCGCTTAAGAAAGTATTGACAACCGCTATATAACTTCCCTTATTCAGCCTCATCTTATCTTCCAAACTAACCTCAACGATGATCTTACCGGTCGTATCATAGTCATAAATAATATCACGAACCAATCCCACCTTAAAACCATCCACAAATACAGGGCTGGAAATCGTCACCCCCTTTACGTTGCTGAATGATACGTAGTAATGGTTCACCGGTTGAAACAGGTTAATACCCTTCAGATAATTAATGCCTAAATACAATAACGCCAGACTTACGATCGTCACAAGTCCGATCTTCGCCTCTTTAGTGAATACACTTTTCATTTCCTTTATTTATAATGTATAATTTATTCCTATATCATTAATATTTCACCTTCTTCCCATCCTTAAAAGCGATGATGAAGGCATCTTTAAAATCCTTAGCGATCGTTCGGCGCATCTTCCGGATCGAGTTAAAATCCGAAGTCTCGCCATACGTGTATTTATAGATACCTTTCTCCACATAGAAATCCACGTTCTTGTACCCCTTAAATAACCGGGAGTTCGCAGGAAGCTTCTTATTGGAAGTCAAGAATTGTATCTTATATATAACCTTTCCTTTCGTGTTCCTGTTCACGGAAGTGGTAGAAGAAACTGAGGTTTTCTGTCTTGTGGCTTGCTGTTTTTTATTTAAGATATCAGCCTCGCTCCCCGGAGGCGGAGTTTCCTCATTCGCTACGGGAGCAGCGACAACTCCGGAAATATTTCCTTTACGACGATCGTAATTCTTCTTATATTTGCAAAAAGCATCGTACAACGCTTCCGCCAATTTATTTTGTCCGGCGGCGGTTCTCATGAACTGCTCTTCTTGACGATTCGAGATATACCCCAACTCGACCAGAACACTGGGCATGCTCGTTTTGCGAAGCACCAAAAAACCAGCCTGTCTTACGCCACGGTCTACCCGCTTACAAGCCCCGAACGATTTCTGTATCTCGGAAGCCAGACTAATACTTTGCTCCATATGCTTATTCTGCATAAACTCGAAAATGATATATGACTCCGAAGAGTTCGGGTCAAATCCCTCATACCGTTGTTGATAATTATCCTCCAACAAGATCGCTGAGTTCTCGCTCATAGCCACCTCTAAGTTCTCTTCGCTACGGGCCAAACCCAGCGTATACGTCTCCGTACCTTGCACGGTACTTCCACGCTTTACGGCATTCGTATGGATAGACACGAAAAGATCCGCCTTATTCCGGTTCGCTATATTCGCACGTTCGTCCAACTCGATAAAACGATCCGTCTTACGAGTATAGATCACACGCACATCCTCCGCATTATTCTCTATCAATCGACCCAATTTTAAGGCGACAGCGAGATTTATCTCCTTCTCATTAATATTCGCCCCTCTAGCGCCCGGATCCTTCCCGCCATGCCCAGCATCGATCACGACCGTAAAAGTCTTCTCTCTCGCCTGAAGTCCGGGCAAGAAAAAAAACAACGCAAATAGCAAGTTAATATATAGAAAAGACTTTTTGCTCACTTTCTAAAATTATTGCAAATTCGGGAACAAATGTAGCGCTTTTTTGCTGATTGACAGATGTCTTTTTTTATAATTAAAACAAAAAAAGAGGGCAGTTTCGAAACTACCCTCTTTTATGATATATTAAAGTATCTATTATTCAGAAACAACCTCGAAAGGAACCTCAACGGAAACCTCTTTGTGAAGTTTCAAAACAGCCTTATAGCTACCTACTTCCTTAACAGACTCCTTGATATAGATAATCTTACGATCGATATTCTCGAAACCAGCCTTAGCCAAAGCCTCAGCAACTTGGATATTCGTTACAGAACCGAAGATCGTACCTGTAGAGCTAGTCTTAGCGCCAATCGTCAAAGCTACACCCTCTAACTTAGCGGCCAAAGCCTGAGCATCTTCCTTGATCTTAGCCAATTTGTGGGCACGTTGCTTCAAGTTCTCAGCCAATACTTTCTTAGCAGACTCTGAAGCGATCACTGCCTTACCCGTGGGGATTAGAAAGTTACGTCCGTAACCGTCTTTTACTGTTACGATATCGTCTTTGTAGCCTAAATTCACTACATCTTCTTTCAAAATAACTTGCATATTCTGTCTCCTCTTAATTAATTATTTCATCAAATCGGTCACGTAAGGAAGCAAAGCCAAGTGACGAGCACGCTTTACAGCCTGAGCTACACGACGTTGGAACTTCAAGGAAGTACCAGTGATACGACGCGGAAGGATCTTACCTTGCTCGTTCAAGAATTTCTTCAAGAATTCAGGATCCTTATAATCGATATACTTGATACCGTTCTTTTTGAAACGGCAATATTTTTTCTTCTTAACGTCTACTGAAGGCGGAGTTAAATATCTGATTTCTGATTGAGTTGCTGCCATAATTAATTATTCTCCTTTACTGTTTCTTTAGATGATTTCAGATTTCTTCTCTTAGCTGCATATTCTGCGGCATACTTGTCTTGACGGAAAGTCAAGAAGCGGATCACACGCTCGTCACGACGGAAGTTCAACTCCAACGTAGCGATAACACTAGGATCTGCCTTGAATTCAACCAACTGGTAGAAGCCTGTTGTCTTCTTGTCGATAGGATAAGCTAACTTGCGCAAGCCCCAGTTCTCTTCATTCACGATCTCAGCTCCTTGAGCTTTCAGAAGGTTCGTGAATTTCTCTACCGCTTCCTTCATCTGAGCGTCAGACAAAACGGGAGTCAAAATGAAAACGGTTTCGTAATTGTTCATAAAACGCTGTTTAATATTGATTAATAAAAATTTTTGCGGTGCAAAGGTAGTGATTATTTGATAACTGGCAAATAGTTATACAACTTTTTTCAATCTCAGACTCATTTCACTCGTTTTAGCACCAACATCCAAAAATTCATGGCCTCCTCATTCCGGATCGTTTTCGCTTGCAAGGATAAAGTGGCCGTACCTTTCGATAGAGGAATCGTACCGACAGAGCAAGGAGCAAATCCTTTCACATAAGACTCCTCCCGGAGAACCCTATCCAAATCCGCACCGAGCATGGGTTGGTCATTTACTTGATCCAATGTAAATACAAGATTCTCGGCATCCCGGTCCGTACGAAGTTCAAAAGTAGAGCCTATATTTCGTTTATCGCAAGTATAATAGATAAAAGCCTCGAACAAGCCGGATTCCTCAACCTCCACATTCCAGCTTATCTCCGCTTCCGGGCTTTTCCAATTCGTAAAATAAGAACAATTCGGATAACGGTTGGAGCGTTCGATCGGGCCAGATATCCTCGCATCCCGGGCCGGTAGCTTTGAATAGGTTTCCTGCGGATGACCGATTATAAACGGACGGGTATCCTTCTTCGGGAAATCCGCCAGTAACTCATCCTTAAACCAATTCGAATAACGCTTCATCCGCTCATATATCTCGGGTTCTTTATCCGATACATCCTTCCGTTGCGCACGATCTATATCCGTTTTATATAAATGATCTTCCGCATCCAATAGATAATATGAGATACGCACACTCGTCTTACCTCCCCAATAACTATATAAAACCCGATCTATAGCAGGAGCTTTCTCATCCAGCAATCGCTGTCCCCAATCGATTCCGTCCAGTTTCCTTAACGGGGTATATTCTATTCCCGCCAAACCTAATAAAGTAGGGATTAAGTCTATAGCCCCAGACAACTGGGTTTCCACGGCCCCTTTCCTTATGTGTCCCGGCCAACGGATACAAAACGGCGAACGAACACCCCCTTCATCCGTAGAGCCTTTTCGCCCTTTCATTCCACCATTCCACCGGAAACTATTCGGGCCGTTATCCGAGAAATAAATAACAATCGTCTCTTGTTCCAAATCCAATGAATGTAACAAAGACAATACACGTCCGATATTCCAATCTAAATTCTCGGCCAAGGCCAAAGCCGCTTTCGTAAACGTAGTATCTTCTTGCTCCGGGAAAGTAGCTCGCTGCGACAAGGTACGATCTTTTACACGGTTCCACCAACTATCCGGGACTTGCATCGGACTATGAGGTGTGTTATAAGACAAGAACATAAAGAATGGATGTTCTTTATGATCACGTATATAATCCAAGGCTTTATCGGTCAGATCATCTATGATAAAGCCCTCGCCCGAAATAATCTCTCCGTTATGCTCCAACACCGGGTTCCAATAATTCCCCCAATGCCCGGAACAAAAACCATAGAACTCCTCGAAGCCCCTTGCGTTCGGATGGTAGGGATATTGCGTACCACTATGCCATTTTCCAAATAGAGAGGTAGCGTATCCGGCCTCCCGGAAATATTCTGCGATCGTTTTCTCTCCTAGATTAAAGCGCTCGCCTCCCCCGGTCGTAGAATTAACGCCACTCCGTACATGATAGCGTCCGGTCAAGAACTCCGCCCTCGTCGGGGATGACACCGGACAGACATAAAAATTCTCCAAGATCGTTCCCTCATGAGCGATACGATCTATATTAGGAGTTTGCACGAAGGTATTCCCCGTGAAGCCCAAATCGCCCCAACCTTGGTCATCCGATAACATTACGATGATATTGGGGAGCTGTTTTTGAGCGAAGGCCGGAATACAACCGGCCCCCACTCCCAAAACACTAAACAATACGCCTAACTTTGTCATTCGATTCAACTTTTTGCCTAATCAAGATTACCTTTATTGCGGACGGCTATATCCTTGATCCAACAATTTCTTCAACAACGCAGAAAGCTCATTCGCAATGCCTTTCTCACGCAAGAAGAGATTATTACTCTCCAAAGAATCGGTCCGCATATTATAAAGTTGGCCTTTCGGTCCATTCTTCACCGGGGATAAACGGGCGGGAGCCGTAAAACCACCGGAGCCCAGACAATCGATATATTTCCAATCTCCCTTCTTGATCGCTAATTTGCCGGAGCCGGACAAGTACATGATCTGGTCTCTCGTCGAGGCATTCATATCACCATCCAATACTTTCTTAAAGCTAAAGCTATCCTCTGCCTGTCCTTTAGGAAGGGATTGACCGGTTAAATCCGCCAATGTAGCCAATATATCTACCAAGCCAACCGTTTGGGAACAAACCCCGGGGTACTTGATATGATCCGGCCAATGAACAATCAGCGGAACATGATGACCGCCGTCCCACGCATCACCTTTCTGCCCACGGCGGCTCCAGTTACTTTGATGCCCGTATTGCTGGATATCCTCCTCTTCCCATGCGCCTCCGTTATCACTGGCGAAAATGACAATCGTATTCTTCTCCAGACCTAATTCCTTTAGTTTGGCATTCACCCGAGCCACGACATTATCGATATCGCCCATAAAATCGCCATAGGTACCTAACTCGGTAGATCCCTTAAACTGAACGGTGGGCAGCCATGGGGTGTGCGGACCGGTTAACGGCATATATAAAAAGAATGGCTTGTCCTTTCGTCCTTCCCGATCGATAAAAGCGATACCCTCATCTACGATTGTCGGGAAACATTCCTCAAACTTAAAGGAGCGCGACATCTCTCCGTTACGCCACCAAACGCCCCGTTCCCAATAAATATCATTCTCGTTCGTATGTTTACGATCCCAAGCGTAAACCGTCTCATCCTGTTTCTTCGGATAAGCGTCCGCCGTCAAGATGACATCCGGGTCCACGACACGGTCATTACGCACGAACGCATAAGGCGGCATATCCAAGGAAGCCGGAAGGATGAAAGAATAGTCAAACCCTAATTCCGTAGGGCCTCTTTTTACAGGGGCGGAGAAATCCGTATTCGTATAACCAAATTTCTTAGGGGTAAGAATCTGTGGTTTCGAGTCATCTTTCAACTGCCAGTCGAGCCCTAGATGCCATTTCCCGACACAAGCGGTCGTATAGCCGGCATTACGCATCAAGGAACCGATCGTCAAACGCTCCGGTTCGATATATGGAGACAAGTACCCCCAATACTCGGACTTCTTCGGCGTACGGAAAAAATAACGTCCTGTCACTAAACCGTAGCGTGAAGGCCCACTCAACGCACCCGCAGAATGGGCATCCGTAAAACGGATACCGTTCCGGGCCAATTGATCGATGGCCGGCGTACGTACCCTAGCATATGGATTATTGCATCCAACATCCCCGTAGCCCATATCATCCGCCAGAATGATCACGACATTGGGGTGCTTTTGGGCGAACACCACCGGCACATATAGTAAACCGGTGGCTAATAAAGACAACTTGATCTTCATATATTATTTTCTATTCGTTAATAACCTTGATTCTGAGTCAGGTTCGGATTCGCCTGCCGTTCGCTTAATGGAATCGGGAACAATAGCTGGGTTTCCGTATACACCTTACCCCAATTCGTCTTATAGCCGATAAAGTCCACATATTCCCCGGATTTATCATCCCGGATCTTACGGGTGCGTAGCATATCAAACCACATCTTATTCTCATAACATAGGTCAAAGTAACGTTGGTTCCAGACTTCCTTCAAGAAAGCGTTCGCATTGGTCTGCCTGAACGGTGCTAATCCGGCCCTTCCTCGTATTTGGTTCACGATATCGATGGATTGCTGGTTCGGAGTACCATCCGCGTTCACTTGCGCTTCCGCATACATTAATAATACATCCGTGTAACGATATACACTCCAGTTCAAGTCCGACTTCGCCGTATTATCAATAGCCACTTGATCAAAAAACTTATAGATATAATAGCCATTCAAATCCATAAACTCCAACTCTGCCGCTCCCGGAGAGAACTTACTCGGATGCCCCTTGTAGTTTGTAAAGAAATATTGCTTCTCTTCCGTACGCTTATCTCCTTTCTCAAAGCTTTCCACGAATTCTTTGGTAGGGATCAGGCTACCATATTCCAAATCGTAGGCGGAAATGCCGGAACGAGAAGGTAAAAAGATACGTACTGACTCGTTATGCCGCTTGTTCAAGGAGAACTGAACTTGATAAATAAACTCTCCCTTATTATTCTGCGACGGAAGCCGTAGGCTCTCATAATCCGTGAAGAGCGTATACTCATTCGATTTTATAACCTCCAATGAACGTTTAGCTGATTCTGCGTAATAAGATTTACCTCCTTGCAAAGGATAACCGGCATACGTAAGATAGACATCCGCAAGAAGCGCTTTCACCGCTCCCATCGAGACACGCCCTGTATGATCGCTAAAAGTCAGATCCGATTGCTCGGCCTCCAACAAATCCGGAATAATGATCTCATCATAGATTTCCTTTACCGGGGTACGAGATACTTGCAGCTCTCCCAACTCCGACTGTACGGTCGTAATCTTAGGGACATCGCCAAAGATACGTACCAAATAGAAATAATACAAGGCCCTCATAAACTTCACCTCGGCCATGTAGCCATTAATCAAGGAAGCATCCAGATTCTCGAACTCCCCGAGTTTTTGAAGCGCGAGGTTACAGTTCGCGATACCGGCATAACAATCTTGCCACCAGTTCTCGATATATAAAGAACGATCACTCACCAGTAGATCCTGAAAGTCCTTATAATTCGATTGGGAATTCTCGGAAGTAGCTTTGCCAGTCATATATTCGAGCAATAAGATCGTATTACATCCCCAACCCGGGGTCATCTTATTAAAGACCGTATTCTTCAAATAAGCCGAATTCGTCAAGGCCAAAGCGGACTCCTTACTTGTCAACTTTGAATCGGTAGTCATTGTACCGGTAGGTTGCTCATCCAAGAAATTATTACAAGAAGACAAGAATAACGCACATAATGAGACGATATAGATTTTATTTATTTTCATAACTCAATCGCATTAGAATTTAACATTTAAACCAAAAGTAAAAGTACGTGCCTTAGGCTCGCTGAAGTCGTCGATACCTTGTCCGAAAGCAGCATCCTCATAGGTCGTAACCTCCGGATCATAGCCTTTGTACTTCGTGATACAGAACAAGTTCTGAGCACTCGCGTAGATTCTCAAATCCTGTAACTTTATCTTCTGGAGCAAGCTCTTGCTGAAAGTATATCCCAAGACGAAGTTCTGCCCCCGAACGAAAGAACCGTTCTGCATCCAATGTGAATCCGGAAAAGAATCATAATACGATTTCATCGGACGACGCTGGGCGACCATCGTATGCTGGTTTTGCGGAGTCCAAGCGTTCAAATTCGACTTGAAGCCATTCGCTACACCCGACCGGTCTTCAGCATTATGAGTAGCGCAATTCACGACATCATTCCCGAACACGAAGCGGAGATCGAACGAGAAATCGAAGTTCTTATAAAGAAACGTATTAGAGATCGTCATGGTCCAGTCCGGGGAGGTACAGCCGATAATCGTATTATCCTCGCTATTGATCTTCCCGTCGCCATTCAAGTCCTCATACTTCACGTCTCCCGGAAGGCGGTTGTATTTAGCCGCTTCAGCGGCCTCGTCCTCCCCCCAAGTTCCCAGACGACGCAATCCCCATAGCGAACCAACAGGTTCACCGACACGCAGGATCAGCATATCCCCTTGCGCATGGCGGGGTTTCGGATAAATATCCTCATCATTCTCGCCTAAGTTCAATATCTTATTACGGTTTACGTTAAATAATACTGTAGACATCCAGTTGAAATTATCCGTTTGGATATTATGCGTATTTAAGGTCAACTCAAAACCTTGGTTCTGCACGGAGCCGATGTTCCGCATGATCGTATTCAATCCAGAAGTTCCCGGGATCGGGGCCTCCAATAATAAGTCGCTCGTCTTTTTATAATAATAATCCAAAGACAGATCGATACGCTGATTCAATACACTCACATCGACACCGGCATCCCATTGCAAGGTCTTCTCCCATTTCAAGTCCGGGTTACCGAACGTACTGCGGTATAGAGCCGTATAATAGTCATTACCAAAAATGGTATTCTCCGAGCCTAGCTTCTGGTAGAAAGCGTAATTGCCGATCTCTTGGTTTCCGGTCTCGCCGATACTAGTACGTACCTTTAAATTATTCAGCCAATTGACACCTTTCAAGAAGCTTTCCTCCGAGGCTCTCCACGCAAAGGCGAAAGAGGGGAAGAATGCGTATTTATTATTCTTTCCGAATTTGGACGATCCGTCGTAACGGCCTGTGGCCGTAAATAGATAGCGGTCTTTCAAGGTATAATTGATACGCGCGAAATAAGAGTTGATAGACCAACCGTAATCTTCCGATTTCGACGGAATCGTCACCGTTCCCGCTCCCAGATTATGCCATTGGTAAAAATCATCGCTGAAATTCTGCGAGGTAGCTTCCACGCTTTCGGCAACTCGCTGCTGCCAGCTTAATCCAAGCATCACATTCATGCGATTGTTTTTATTAAACTCCTTATTATAATTAAAGTAGTTCTCATTCTGCCAATACATTTCCTTCAAAGTCTCTATCGTAGCGATACCTCCCGCCGTCTTACTGAACTGGATCAGATCCTTACCCGAATAATAATTACGTTTCCTATTACTGGCATCTACGGCGAAAGTAGACTTAAAGTTCAAGTCGTCCGTGATCTTGAAATCCAGATATAGGTCGGCGATCGTCTGGATATTGGAAGTCTCGTTCACCATCTCTTCCAGATACCGGGAAGGTGTATCCTGTACCGCACCGGGGAAATCACGGTTGCTTCCCCAAGAGCCATCGGGATATTTTACGGGAATCAACGGAATTGCTTCCTGTACCAAACGCTTTACTCCATAACTTTTGTAATTATCGTTTCCCTTATTATAATTGAACGACATATTGGCACCCATTTTCAACCAATCCCGAAGCTGGGAATCCAAGTTGATCCTACCGCTATACCGGTCTAGGAAACCGTTACGCATCAAGGCATCCTTATGCATATATCCCAAATGCACGCTATACAAGGTCTTATCGGCTCCGCCCCGGATGCTGACTTGGTGATTATGGTTGATAGCCGTTTGATAAGCCTCATCCTGCCAATCGGTATCATACAATGGGTTACCATTAGCATCGAACAAATTCGGCAGATCCGCCGGCGTCACTTTCTTGTACTTGCCTTGCGCATACCCTTCCGGATCATATTTCTGCCCGTTATCCATCGTGGTATTGTAATTCTGCCACCACTCGGAAGCGTTCATCAAGTCCAGTTTCTTCGCCATCTTACCG
Source organism: Parabacteroides sp. AF21-43 (assembly GCF_003635435.1). NCBI lineage: Bacteria > Pseudomonadati > Bacteroidota > Bacteroidia > Bacteroidales > Tannerellaceae > Parabacteroides > Parabacteroides sp. AF21-43. The sequence goes on from NZ_QTMG01000011.1 coordinate 145,252, forward strand.
ATAGAGACATAACCGTCGTACGAGATCTGCGCTTTCTCGTTCTTGATACCTCGTTTCGTCGTAATCATGATCACGCCATTCGCTCCACGGGCACCATAGATAGCCGTGGCGGAGGCATCCTTCAATACCTCCAAGGATTCGATCTCACTAGGATTCAACAGATTGATATTGCTTACGCCAATCACGCCATCTACCACATACAGAGGCTCATTCGATGAGTTGATAGAGTTATTACCACGGATACGCACCCGTACTTTCCCGTCCGGCGTACCGCCATTCTCAAAGATCTCCACACCGGAAGCCTTTCCCGCCAAGGCCTGCCCAACATTCACCACCGGCTTGCTCAACAGCTTCTCCGCCTTTACGTTGGTAACCGATCCGGTCAAGTCGCTCTTCTTCATCGTTCCATAACCTACGACTACCACCTCATCCAATGTCTGTGTATTCTCGCCCAGCTTGATAGAGAAACTCGTCTTTCCGTTCGCCGAAACCTCTTGCGTATTATAGCCGATATAGGAAACTTGAAGGACAGAGTTGTCATTTACCTCTAGCGTAAACTTTCCGTCGAGATCGGTAATCGTACCGTTGGTAGTTCCTTTCTCCACCACGTTCGCCCCGATCACAGGATCGCCGTTCGTATCGACAATCACACCCGATACTTGCTTTTTCCCCTTGACAGTCTTGACCTCTTCCGGCACGATGATCACATAATTCCCGTTTATTTTATACGTGTATCCCGTATTCTTTAACAGCTGTGATAAGACCTGCAATACTTCCATGTCTTTCTGATCCATCGAGACCTTTCTCGACACGTCCAATTGGCTATCATTATAAGCTATCTTATAAGCAGAGCTCGACTCTAGTTTCTCAAACGCCTGTTTCAATGAGATCGAACCTTCATGGAAGGTCACTTTCTGCGCATCGATAGGCAAGCTCCCAGCCATAGCGAGGCTCAGGCAAAGAATAGCGACACGTATAGATTTATTCCTGTTCATGCGATATTAGATTTTTTAGTTAAACATTTATATCTCCTTTGTAGTACGTACTCGCTATTAGGACAAGGGAAACGAGGAGCGCACCCAACGGAAAAACGTTAACGAATTATAAAAACCTAATATCTCCTTAACTCAATCAATATAGATCCCATCCTCTTTGATCTGATACTCCAAGCCGGGTATCATCTCCTTGACCAACATCATGATGTTCTCCAACGACTCATGCTTATTGAAATGGATCGTAAGCCGGTTGGAATGATAAGCGGAAGTACGCAAATGCACCTTCACGTTGTAGACACGTTCCAAGGTTTTCAAGATTTCCTCGAAAGAGTCGTTGTTAAACAACAAGCCTCCCTCTTTCCAATCCGAGTAATCCGAGGCCACCACCTGCCGCACGTCCATCTTTCCCCGGGAAGGGATGTAGACAAGCTGCTCGTTAGGCCTCAATATACATGGAGCCACCGAGGGATCATCGGGAAGAATCTTCAAGGAACCTTCCTCCAAGGTCGTTGTTATTTTCTCTTGGTCCGGGTAGGCGGATAAATTGAACTCGGTGCCCAGCACTTGTACCCGCATCGCTTTCGTCCGCACGATGAAAGGTTGCTCGGGGCGTTTTCGCACCTTGAAATATCCCTCTCCCACCAGATAGATCTCCCGCTTATCCCCAATAAAGTCAGATGGATAAAGCAGCAAGGTACCGGAATTCAACCAAACCTCGCTACCATCGGGCAAGGTGATCCGCTCCCGCTTGCCGGAAGGCACGAACTGTTCCATAAAAGCCAGTTTCTTGACATCCTGCGCATCCCTGTATAGATAATAAGAAACACCCAACGACAACAAAGGAATCAGCCAGATAGCGGCGATACGTACCCACGCCGGGATACGCAGACGGCGGCGGGGCCTCACGCCCAATGTATTCTCCAACCGGGCGAAAGCCATCTCGCTCCGCTTATCCGCCTCCGGGAAACCGATCTCATTCCAGATATCCCGTAAAGCCTCTTCCTTTTCCCGCTCGTCTCCCGGCTCCGCCAATCGCTGATGTACCCGATCCACCATCTCCCCGGAGAATGAATGATGGAAAAAGTATTTTAATATCTTTTTTATAGGACTCATTCCTGCTTTTCTATTTTATCTTGTTTATAGGACCTCCTTTTCCCGCTTTACCCCCAAGCTATTAACACATCATAACAAGAAGGAAAGTCAATACCGCGTTCCGCAATTCCTTTAGCGCTAGGTTCAAGTGGTTTTCCACGGTCTTTTTTGAGAGTTGTAAATTCTCGGCAATCTCTGTGTTCGACAATCCCTCATTACGGCTCATCCGGTAGATCATCCTCCGCTGTGGCGGCATGGTCTCTACAATCATATCCACCAACAATCGCAAATCCTTAGCGACTAAATCCTCATAAGGCGTACTTCGCTCCTCGTCTTCCTCCGAAGCACTCTCCAAGCTCACGAGATTCACCCGGCGGGATTCGATATAATTGAACGCCGTATGCTTCGCCAGCACATAGAGGTAGGAACCGAACGTCCTCACTTCCGTGAAACGACTCCGATGCGTCCAAAGCTTTAGGAAAATCTCTTGGGTCAAGTCCTCGGCATCGTTCTCGGACTTCACGAGTCCCAGCACGAAATAATAGACTTTCAGATGGTAACGCATGAACAATTCCCGGAAAGCGGTATGATTTCCAGCGGCAAATTGTTCTAAAATGGATTTTTCATCTGTCATCTCGATTAACTCCTTTCACGATACGGTGGGAGCAAATAAAGTAATAATAACCGGCCGTAAGAACGCTTTTCTTGTTAATAAATACAAAATTGAAAGGAATCCCCCGTATATCAAGCCCTCCCTTCCCGAAGATTTAAGGCTTCTAAAGGCATCCTTTAGCCGTTTTCTCCGTACCTATTCATCTTCTACCATCCGTTGTATGATCATCCACCAACTGTTAGAAGATCATGCAACGGATGGTGGATGATCATACAACAGCTGATAGAATATGAAAGTCTACGCTCGAAATCCTTTAAATGTAGGTTTCTTTCGCCTAATGTGTGATGAAGAATCGCTTACCGCTTCCTTATGTTCTTTTTTTTGTCTAAGTTTGTTCCTTCAATGACATTCAATATGTATTGGTTACATCATTCTATCAATTTACTCAAGATCGTGCCCTTTTTGGGCGGTTGGTTATCCGACCGGTTGCTGGGAGACCCGGAAGGTTGGCCCCATCCTATCGTATGGTTTGGCAAAGCGATCAGCGCCGGAGAGAAAGAGTTGAATAAAGGCTCCGAGCGGGTCCTAAAAGGCGGCATACTGGCAGTCGTGCTTATCCTTGGCGTGTATTTAATCTGCGAGTGGATATTGTCGTGGGCTTGGATCATACATCCGCAGTTCAGTGGGTTGCTGACGGCTGTCGGCGTATTTTATTGCCTATCCGGAAAGACGCTTATCAAGGAAGTGAAGGCGGTGTTCGAGGCCGTGGACCGTAGCACGGAAGAAGGACGGCGGCAAGTGGCACGGATCGTGGGGAGGGATACCTCGAACCTGTCGCCGCAAGAGATACGGGCGGCGGCGTTGGAGACCTTGTCCGAGAACTTAAGCGACGGCGTGATCGCCCCGATGTTTTGGTTTGCCCTGCTGGGGTTGCCGGGGATGATGGCTTACAAGATGGTGAATACGCTGGACTCGATGATCGGTTATAAGAATGAACGTTACCTTGAGTTCGGACGGATAGCGGCGCAAATCGACGATATCGCCAATTACATCCCGGCCCGCCTCACGGCCTATTTGATGTTGCTGGTCTCCAATAATTGGGGGAAAAGGGATTTCGTACGGCGTTTCGGCCCTGAACACGCAAGCCCTAATTCCGGTTATCCAGAAGCGGCCTTGGCGGCGGTCTTGGACTGCCAGTTCGGGGGGACGCACGATTATTTCGGCAAACCGGTGGAGAAGCCTTATATCGGAACGAACGCGAGGCCTTTCACGACCGAGGATATGCGTATCGCCATTCAAGTGAATAGTAATACGGAACTGTTGATGGGTGTGATCGTCACCCTTATTTTACTAATAATATAATATTAATAATATGGAAATTAGATTAAACAAACTGATAAGCGAAGCCGGTGTTTGCTCACGCCGGGAAGCGGACAATTTCATCGAGATGGAACGGGTAACCGTAAACGGCAAGCAACCGCACGTAGGCCAGAAGGTCACGGCGGAGGATCTCGTATTGGTGGACGGTGAACGCTTGAACGTAGAGAAATATATCCGCCTGCAAGAGGAGGAGAAAAAGGAGATGCAGCAAGAAAAAGAATTACTCGGCACGCTCCGGAAAGCGAAACCCGAGAACAAGGGAGGCCATGAAGGCGCTAAAATGGAGAAGTTCGGAAAGTTCAATAAATACGCTGCCGCCCGTAAGGCGCAGAAAGAGGGAGGCTGGAAATCCAAGACCGCCAAGCTTACCGACGAGGAGAAGTTATTGCGGGATGCCTTACGCCCCAAGTTCGGAAAGGCACTGAGCAAATCGGCGGTGGCGCAGCGGATCGCCGCCAACCCGAAATCGGCCGCCCTTCGGAAGACGAGCAAGAACAATCCGATCAACAAGGCTAAACGTGCCGCCCACCGGAAAAACAGGAATCACGAAGGCGATGAGTAAGAAAGTGATCTTAGTGACTGGAGGACAGCGGTCCGGCAAGAGCGGATACGCACAGAGGCTCGCCTTATCGCTGTCGCCCAAACCGGTTTACCTAGCTACCTCCCGAATCTGGGACGAGGAGTTCCGGAAGCGGGTGGAACGCCACCAGCGAGACCGTGGACCCGAGTGGACCAATATAGAGGAGGAGAAATACCTAAGTTGTCATGATCTTACCGGTCGTGTCGTGGTGATCGATTGTGTAACCCTTTGGGGGACGAACTTCTTCTTCGATAATCAAAGCGACGTGGAATTATCCCTCTCCCTCCTGAAAGCGGAGTTCGATAAACTCTCCCGGCAAGATGCCTGCCTGATCTTCGTGACAAATGAGTTGGGTATGGGAGGTGTGCCGATAGACGAGGTGCAACGGAAATTTACCGATATGCAAGGCTGGCTCAACCAATACATCGCCTCGAAGGCGGACGAGGTTGTCTTGATGGTCAGCGGAATCCCCGTCAAGATCAAGGAATAAGAACAACGACTTATATAAAATACTACTATCATGATACAATTTCACATCGAGGCCCCGGACAAAGGGCTGGAGGCCGCTTTACAAGACAAGATCGATAATCTGACAAAGCCGAAAGGCTCATTGGGAACGCTCGAGGCGCTCGCCCTGCAAGTGGGATTGATCCAGCAAACCTTATCGCCTGTCTTGCGTCATCCCGTGAACGTAATCTATGCATCGGATCACGGCATCGCCGACGAGGGTGTAAGCAAATCTCCCAAGGAGGTAACTCGCCAAGTGATCCATAATTTCTTGAACGGAGGAGCGGGAGTTTGCTACCTTGCCCGCCAGCATGGGTTTGAGTTGAAGATCGTGGATGGCGGCGTGGATTTCGATTTCCCCGTTATCCCCCAACTTATCGACCGCAAGGTGCGCAAGGGAGGAACCCGTAACTTTCTTCACGAGGCGGCCATGACCGTGGAGGAAATGGAGAAAGCCCTTCAATACGGAGCCGATATCGTGACGGATTGTTACAACGAAGGCTGTAACGTGATCAGTTTCGGAGAGATGGGTATCGGGAATACGGCGGCTTCCAGCATGTGGATGACTTGCCTCACGCAAATCCCATTGATCGACTGTGTGGGGGCCGGTAGCGGACTGGACAGCGAAGGCGTACGGCATAAATACAACGTACTGAAACGCTCGTTGGAGAATTACAAAGGGGATGGAAGCGCCTTGGATGTAATGCGCTACTTCGGAGGGTATGAGATGGTTATGGCTGTAGGAGGCATGTTGCGTGCCGCCGAACTGAAGATGATTATCCTCGTGGATGGTTTTATCATGACGAATTGCGTATTGGTGGCTTCCCGCTTATATCCGGAAATGCAATCGTATTGCGTATTCGGGCATTGCGGCGACGAGGCCGGACATAAACGGATACTGGATTTCTTGGGGGCAAAAGCATTGCTCGATCTAGGGCTACGGCTGGGAGAAGGTTCCGGCTCGGTATGCGCTTACCCGATACTCGACTCCGCCGTTCGCATGATCAACGAGATGCATAGTTTCAAGCAAGCGGCAATCACTAAATATTTCTGATATGTTGCGGATACTCGCTGCGTTTATATTCTTTACTCGGTTCCCGTTCTGGCGGTTGGCGGAGGTTCCGGCGGCCTGTTTCAAGAATATCGTGAGCCATTGGGCGTTGGTCGGTTGGCTGACGGCTGGTTTGTCGGTATTGGTCTTGTACGCTACCTCCTTGATTCTTCCGCCATCCGTGGCGATCTTATGCGCCATGATTGCCCGATTGCTGATAACTGGCTGCCTGCATGAGGACGGGCTGGCGGATTTCTTCGATGGTTTCGGCGGCGGCACGAGCCGGGTACGCATATTGGCGATCATGAAAGACTCGCATATAGGCAGCTATGGGGTAATCGGACTGATTTTCTACTTCGGACTGTTCTACCTACTAGTAAGCAGTCTCCCGATCGAGCTAGCGGGATGTGCCATACTGGCTGGAGATCCTTTTTGCAAAGGCGTCTCCAGCATGATCATCAATCGCCTGCCTTACGCGAGGAAAGAGGAGGAAGCCAAGAACAAGACCGTATATAGCCGAATGACCTCTCGAGAATATGTATTTAGCATCATTTGTGCTTTCTTACCATTATTATGGCTTCCCCAACCTGTTTACTTACTAGCGGGTATATTCCCGGTTATCACTTGGTACTTCCTCACCTCTTTCATGAAGAGAAAGATACAAGGATATACGGGAGACTGCTGTGGAGCGACTTTTCTTCTTTGTGAGTTAAGCTTCTATATGGGTTTCGTGATCATCTATCAAACTATATAATTATGGAGATTTATTTAATCAGACATACCTCTGTCGATGTTCCCGCCGGCTACGCCTACGGGCAAACCGATGTTCCATTGAAACCGACCTTCGAGGAAGAGGCGGAAGAGGTAAAAAAAGGCTTGAGCGATCATACGTTCGATAAGGTTTGGACAAGTCCCCTTACCCGCTGCGTGCGCTTAGCTAATTATTGCGGCTTTCCGGAGGCGGAGAGAGAAGACCGTATCAAGGAGGTGAATTTCGGGGAATGGGAAATGAAATCGTGGAATGAGCTATCCTCCGATCCCCGCTCAGAGGCTTGGTTTAAGGATTGGGTTAATAACCCGACTCCAAACGGTGAATCCCTACAAGATCAATACGACCGGGTTAGCGACTTCTTGAATGAGCTTCGCAAAAGCGGGCTGCAAAAGGTATGCCTGTTCGCGCATGGCGGGGTATTGACTTGTGCCCGGGTCTACGCTGGCGAATATCCTTTGCAAGACGCTTTTAAGAACGTACCCTCTTACGGGGCTATCGTAAAATTAGTGCTGGATTAACCAAAATCCGGCACATTTCGAAAGGATAAGATGCGGCACGCCACATCTCTACAACGGCTGGTGTATATACCAAAAAAAGGAGCCAATC
>NZ_QTMG01000012.1:0-8647 GCF_003635435.1 Parabacteroides sp. AF21-43
CTTAATCCCCCAGGTTTATCGGGTGAGCCATTACAGCTGCAGGAACAGCTCCGGATTCACACCGGATTCCCTCTCACCAAACTATGTGATAGCTTGATTACTAAAATCGGAGGCAAAGATATGAATGTTTTCTAATATTTAGAAAATATATATGAAAAAGTTTTTTTGTAAGGTATGATATGTCTGTCCACTTCTATTAAGGAGAAAGACTATTTACATCATAAAGAAGATATCGGTAAATGTAATTGGCTGACAATTCGTAAGTAATACTGTTTGTCGAATCTTACTTCAAGCCTCTCGATTGATAGATCCTTTCTTTGGCCTCATTTATTTTCTGAAACTTCTCGTTGGCGGCCTTGCGGATGTCTTCTCCCAAACTGGCTACTTTGTCCGGATGATGCTTGACGGCCATCCGGCGATAGGCGGCACGGACTTCCTCGTCTGTGGCGGTCGGTTCTATCTCTAACACCTTGTAGGCATCGTCCAAGGAACTTCCTTTTAGGTTCAACATGGATTCGACTTCTCTATCAGACATTCCCATCGCCATCGCTACCTCTTTCAAGGCATTGATCTCGGCTGCGCACACATTCCCGTCACTCTTAGCGATCTCGGCGAGGAACGCAAGCAATTGCAGCCGCTCCTCATAACTTAGGTTGTATGCGATCTGGGTTCCGCATTCCCGGATGGTATTCTTGAATCCCATGTTGTTCTCCTGATCCATGCGTTTGGCTTGGTCGAAAAGCTTTAGCAATATCTCCTCACCTTGGCTTACGGCGATCTCGCCGAAGTTTCTCCGAAGGAATTGACGGACGTATTCCATCTCGCTATGCATGATCTTCCCGTCGGCACGGATGATATAGGATGCCATAACCAACATGGAGAAAAGGAAACTGTTACGTTCCCCGGCGTATGGGTCTCTTCGTATATATTCATCATCGTAATTGGTGCCGCCACCGAAAGACTGCCCCGTCATATTTGCCCCTTCCTCGAAGAAAGAGCCTAATATAATGCCGGCTAGAGCGCCTAGCGGTCCGAACGCCATAAATCCCAAGACGCCACCTATCCATTTCCCGATACCCATATTCCTGTTTATCTTATTTGTTGATTACCGATATGCAATATTCGTAAAAAAACGGGAGATATGCAAATGTGAAAGGCGGGTGTGTGAAGCATACCCGCCTTGCGGTTATTTGGAGAGTTGGATCTTGAATGTTTTCTCATTTATCCGGATGACATACGTACCGAAGGGCAATCCCTCGTAGCCCTGTAAGCCTACTTGCTTTTGGTAGCGTACAATCTTTCCATTGAGTGCGATCACCATCACTGGCTGTAGGCTGGGAGTGTAAACAAATAGAACTCCACCTCGGGAAGTGATTTGCGGATCCGTTTTGTGAGAATCGATGGAGGTTGGTATCTCAGGTTCCCCCGGCGTAGGATCTATGGGGGTTTCCGGATCGGTCCCCGCATCTACTGCTTCTGCCAAAAGGATTTCGATGAAGCCAGCATCCAGATAGCCCCCTTTCTCCGGGGTAGGCACGATCGTTTCCCCAAGGACGGCTGTCATCTCTTCTGCTTCGATGAGACAAGAAGAGAGACTGCCTCCGGTGAGGCTTTGCGCATACGCATGGTTCAAGCCGCAGATGGCTATGAATACGAATATGAGTTTCTTCATGATTAATAACCTCCGTTTTGTGTCAGGTTGGGATTTCTATCCATTTCTTCTTGTGGTATGGGCAATAGGGCTTTGTAAGCATCCATATTGAAATATTTTGCGCTATAGTTTAATATATTCAGATAGAGATTGCCTCGTTTGTAAGTCGAATGATAGTTGTTCATATATTCTTCCATCAAGGAAGCCTCGGTGATTTGTGCCGTTGGATTCAACTTCCAGTCTGCGATCTTCTTGATGAAAGCCAAGATGCCGCTTTTCGCTTGAATGGCAGAAGCTGCTTGCCAATTCCCTTTTAATAACTGGGCCTCATAGAGCAGGATTTGGATATCTTTGGCGGTTAGCTCTCCTTCTTTCGATAATGAAGAGACTCCTTGTGCTTCTGTGAAGTCTGTGATTATGGCATCAAGAACGTCTGAACGATCTGATTGGGTAACGTTAGCAGATTCTGAAAAGGACAAGGTTTTCAGTACTAAGGGGACACGCCCGAACCAAGAGGTCAACATCAAATGAGCATAAGCTCGGATGGCTTTGGCTTGCTTGATGGCATTGGTCTTTACGTTTTCGGTGATATCTGAACTTGTGTTTTGGGCAAGGCCTTCCAATAGATTGTTACATCGATTGATTGTTTCATAAGGTATCTGCCATAGACTTGTTAGCATACCTCCAGAATTAGGTGTATATGTCTTATTCTCAAATTCATTAAAAGGAGTTGTGATATCCGGAGATCTCTTGTTCATGAAATCAATATCGATTTCTGTATTTAGAAGGTTATAATCATCCCAGGGACTGTCAGAATTAGGATCGATTATGGTAGCAATAGATGCTAAAATATCATCGTCTGTTTTCCAATGACTTTCAGGATAAACCCCGGTTTCTCTTACTTCATATATGAATGGATAGCTTTTGGTTTCATTATATTTGTTTTTGAAGACTATAGTACATGAATAGTGAGCTTCTGGAGTATATTGCTTCGGGGGAAGAATACTTAGTGTTAAAAGTCTACCGAATGGTCCGGATTTTAAGCCGCAATCGTTATTAAATGAAATGTCGGATGGTAATCCAAGGATTTCCATAGTTACCTCTTGGTCTGTATCATCTAGATATTTCACGAAAAAATTACTGCTTGTGGGATTGTAAAGCGTTGAGGAAAGGGATGCTTTCCCTGTTAAAATCATAGCGCTGTTGTTATCATTTGGTAATACCCAAAAATCATGCTTCTTCTCGGTTTCGCTTCCTACCGTTCCCGCTCTCTCCGCATACAGCGCATACGGAACGGAGAGCATTTGTGACGTTGACATCTCCTTATAATTGCCCCCTCCATCTGTGTCCATGCTGATCCGAAGGTAATAGGGGGATTGGCTCCAATCAATCTCGGTGAAGATACCGTTTATCGCTGTTCCGTTTCCGATTTGTAGATTGACTACCCCATTCTTGGCTGTCGTTGTATGGTGCGTTTCTCCATAAACGGTTGTACCGGATGCGCTCCCTTGTACGATTTCTATTTTAATTCCGACTTCCTTGTCTGATATAGGATTGCCTCCGGCATTTCGTGCTACCGCTTGGAAGTTCATTGCCTGTGGTGATTGGGCGTAAGAAAACAGGCTGCTTAATAACATTGCTACCCCAAGTAACCATTTGTTCATGATTGCATTTGATTTAAGTTGTCAACCTGTCCCTTCGGCTGAACGATATTAATAAAAAAGCGGGGACCATCGGCTATTACCGTATTTGGGGCTCTGGACTGCCTACGAGTTGATAATGGCACAATGATCCCGCGCCCTATGTCGATATATGTCTTCCCATAAGGGAGGTATATAACAAACACAAGCGCAGGAGCCATTTGGTCTATTATCCCAACTCATTAGAATTGTCCAGATTCCAAATACGGGATAATATCGAAACGCTTCTACGTTATTTTCTCAATACAATGCCAAAGGTCGGAATATTTCTTGGAAGAATGAAATATTTAATCGATAATAAGAAAATGTCGTTCAAGTAAGGGACACACCCGGAAGGATTATAGAGCCGCCTCCTATCTATACACCATCTTCTATAAGGACGGGTCGGGCAATTGTGTCGCAGATGGACGCTCCGGGATGTGTCCTTTCCGGCATCCTTTCCGCAAGTTGAACGGAATGAGTTGCGGTATATATTTTCACATCGGGGGCTATCATCACGTTGTTACCGATAATGATATTGTTATTATCGAGGAACGTACAGTTCTTGTCATTGTTGAGCCTTACTCTTTGTTTGAGCCAATTATTACGACAAGGTAACGCAAGCAAGAATAGGCAGCTTCAAATTGATATGCCTTCAAGCATACGCAAAGTTACACAAAATAGCTGAGAACACGAACAAACGAAATGTATAAAAACTGTACTTGCCTGTTGACTCTACAAAAAGTAAGGCTTTTTCATTTAACATCTCATTTAAGTGGAGCTTCTTGTAAATTTTAGCATGCGCTATTGTTTTCGGTGGAAGGATTCAGGAAAACACGTACGACCTTTCCAGAAAACACGTACGACTTTTTTCAAAAACATGTATGTGTTTTCGCAGAAAGATTATCCTGTTTTTTTAATGTTGATTTTTAATGCTTTATGCATAAGCTTCTCTTGTGAGCTTATTGTACGGAATTTTACTTGGGATCCGTGTATTCCGTATATTCCGGCCTGGCTGAAGTGGATAGTTAAATAAAAAATACTATCTTTGCCCCCGAATCGGTTCCGCATATACCATTCGGGTATGTGGATTAAAAGGGAATCGGGTGTGAATCCCGGACAGTCCCGCTGCTGTGAAGCTCCGAAGAACATCTTGAAACAACACTATCGCCACTGGTTCTAGCGACCGGGAAGGCCTCAAGATGGGAGTCAGTCAGAAGACCTGCCATTCATTAAAGGCTGTTTTTGCTCGAGGGATTAGGAAAGCAGTACGAAAAGAATAAGAATCAATAGTTAATGATTTATGGAGAATTTATGTCCTCGTGGCGACATGATCCGTAAAGTGCTTGTTGCGAATCGAGGTGAGATCGCTATCCGTGTGATGCGCTCATGTAAGGAGATGGGGATTCGCACTGTTGCCGTATATTCGGAGACCGATCGTACCGCTCGGCATGTAATGTATGCGGATGAGGCAGCCTTGATAGGCCCGGCGGCTTCCAAGGAAAGTTATTTGAATATAGACAATCTGATCGCTGCGGCGAAACGGCACCATGCCGATGCGATACATCCCGGTTATGGTTTCTTGTCGGAGAACGCGGACTTCGCACGCCGTTGTAAGCAAGAAGGATTGATATTTATCGGCCCGTCAGCGGAGACGATGGAAGCGATGGGAGATAAGATCGCCGCACGCAAACGCATGATCGCCGCAGAGGTTCCTGTGGTTCCCGGTACGGAGCAACCGTTGCAAAGTGCGGAAGAAGCGCTTCGGGTTTGCGAAGAAATTGGTTTCCCTGTTATGCTGAAAGCTTCTATGGGAGGTGGAGGAAAAGGGATGCGCCTGATACATGAGAAGGGCGAGGTTGTCGAGGCTTATCATACGGCTCGTTCAGAATCGTTGTCCTCATTTGGTGATGATACGGTATATATAGAGAAATTCGTAGAGGAGCCGCATCATATAGAATTCCAGATATTGGGAGATAACCATGGTAATGTCATTCATCTATTTGACCGGGAATGTTCGGTTCAACGTCGTAACCAGAAAATAGTAGAGGAAAGCCCGTCTCCATTCCTAACAGCGGACTTACGTAAAGAAATGGGGGAAAAGGCTGTGGCTGCGGCTAAAGCGGTTCATTATTCCGGAGCGGGAACGATAGAGTTCCTTGTAGATAAGGACCGCCATTTTTATTTTTTGGAAATGAATACCCGGCTACAAGTAGAGCATCCTATCACGGAAGAAGTGGTAGGGGTGGATTTGGTAAAGGAACAAATCCGTATCGCCAATAATGAGGTTTTGCATCTTCGTCAAGAAGATCTTTTCCAACGAGGACATGCCATCGAGTGCCGGATCTGTGCGGAGGATACGGAAAATAATTTCATGCCTTCCCCGGGTATTATCCGGCAATTAACGGAACCGAATGGTATCGGGGTACGTATCGATAGCTATGTATATGAAGGGTATGAGATTCCGGTCTATTATGACCCTATGATCGGTAAATTAATCGTATGGGCAACGACACGTGCGTATGCGATCGAGCGTATGCGCCGGGTTCTATATGAATATAAAATCACGGGCTTAAAGACGAACCTCAGTTATTTGAAACGTATCATGCATAATCCTGATTTCGTGAAAGGGGAATATAATACATTATTTATCGCTAAGAATGCCCGGATGCTACAACGGTCTAACGGTAATAACGAGGAAATCGAGAATATCGCCATGATCGCCGCTTATATGGATTATTTGATGAATTTAGAGGAAAATACTTCTACCCAATTGGTGGATACACGTCCTATCAGCCGTTGGCGGGAGTTTGGTTTACAAAAAGGTGTCTTACGGATTTAACGGGTATTGGTTATGGAAATACATATCGGAAATCGTGTGGCCGATGTGACATTGGTCAGTAAAGAAGGGAATAAAGTCCGGCTTTCTATCGACGGGAAGCCGTATGATGTGGATATCGTGATGACGGAGAACGGCAGTTGTTCTGTCTTGCACGATGGGAACTCATTTAACGCGGAGATCATCTCCGGAGAAGATCATCGGAGTTATGACGTGAATATGTTCTACCGTTCCTATCATGTGGATATCGTAGATACCCAAAAGAAATATTTGCGTATGCGTAAAAGTGCGGAAGAGAAGCAAGATGACAAGATTGTCGCCCCGATGCCGGGTAAAGTCGTGAAAATACCTGTGCGGAAAGGAGATCGCTTGGAAACGGGGGATACCGTGGTCGTACTTGAGGCGATGAAGATGCAGAGTAACTATAAGGTAAGCTCAGCATGCGTGGTAAAAGATATATTGGTATCCGAGGGAGATTCCGTTGATAACAATCAAGTGCTTATGACTTTAGACCTATTAAAAGATGATTCATATGAATAACGAGCAATTATATAAAGATTTTGAGGCTTTGAATAAAGAGGCCTCGTTGGGAGGAGGATTGAATCGCATTGAGAAACAACATGCTTGCGGGCGTATGACCGCCCGTGAACGAATCGAGATGCTGTTGGATAAAGGGACTTTCAATGAGCTGGATAAATTCGTGGTGCATCGGTGTACAAACTTCGGGATGGATAAGAATAAGATTCCCGGTGATGGAATGGTAAGTGGTTATGGAAAGATCGATGGTCGTTTGGTATTTGTTTACGCTTATGATTTTACCGCATACGGTGGGACCTTGAGTGCCACGAATGCCGCTAAGATCGTGAAAGTGCAACAATTAGCCTTAAAGAACGGAGCGCCGATCATCGCCTTGAATGACTCGGGGGGTGCCCGGATTCAAGAAGGGGTGAATAGCTTGGCTGGTTATGCTTCTATCTTTTACCAAAATACGATGGCCTCGGGAGTCGTTCCCCAATTATCGGCTATTTTGGGGCCTTGTGCGGGGGGCGCTTGTTATTCCCCGGCTTTGACCGATTTTATTTTTATGGTCAAAGAGCAAAGTCATATGTTTATCACGGGGCCGGATGTCGTAAAGGCGGTGACTCACGAGGTGATCGATAAGGAAGAGCTGGGCGGGGCGCAGGTACATAGCGGAAAAAGCGGGGTCGCACATTTTGTGTGTGATACGGAAGAGGAGACTTTGATGAGTATCCGGGAACTTCTGAGTTTCCTGCCTTCTAATAATATGGAAGACGCTCCAGTTATAGCTTGTGCTGACGATGTGCGTCGGGTAGAAGAGTCGTTGCAGCATGTGATTCCGGAAGATCCTAATGTCCCTTATGACATCAAGGATATTATAGAGCCGATAGTGGATAATCATTACTTTTTCGAGGTTATGCCTCATTTCGCTCGCAATATTGTAGTGGGATTCGCTCGTTTGGGAGGCCGTACCATAGGTATCGTAGGGAACCAACCTGCCTTTTTAGCGGGAGTCTTGGATATCGATGCTTCTGATAAGGCCGCACGTTTCATTCGCTTCTGCGATTGCTTCAATATTCCATTGATCACGTTCGAGGATGTGCCGGGCTTCTTGCCGGGCTGTACGCAAGAACATGCGGGAATTATACGCCACGGGGCAAAAATTGTCTACGCTTATGCGGAGGCCACGGTTCCCAAAATCACGTTGATTACCCGGAAGGCTTACGGGGGAGCCTATATCGTAATGGCAAGTAAGCCTACCGGTGCCGATATAAACTTGGCATATCCGATGGCTGAGATTGCGGTGATGGGGGCTGAAGGTGCCGTGAATATATTATACCGGAAAGCCAACGATGAGGAGAAGAAACAAGCAATTCGTGAATACACCGAGAAATTCTCAAATCCTTACCGGGCAGCCGAGCAAGGATTTATAGATGAAGTCATACAACCTAGAGACACACGTTTTAAATTGATTCAGGCGTTGGAAATGGCGAAAAATAAGAGCCAGAGTAATCCTCCTAAAAAACATGGAAATATTCCCTTGTAGTAATTATTATTTAAGGAAAATCAAAGCCTCTTCCTGTCGGGAGGATAGCTTAGAGGTTAAAAGATCCCGGTTCAATTGTTTTGTCCCGGGATTTTTTTATTTGGATAATAAAAGTAAACAAAAAAGCGAAAAGATATGATATATACGGAAAACATGCTATCTTTGTTCTCGAATCGGTTCCGCATATACCATTCGGGTATGTGGATTAAAAGGGAATCGGGTGTAAATCCCGGACAGTCCCGCTGCTGTGAAGCTCCGAAGAACATCTTGAAACAACACTATCGCCACTGGTTCTAGCGACCGGGAAGGCTTCAAGATGGGAGTCAGTCAGAAGACCTGCCATTCATTAAAGGCTGTTTTTGCTCGAGGGATTAGGAAAGCAGTACGAAAAGATAAGCAATATCTTAAAAGGA
>NZ_QTMG01000012.1:8657-147989 GCF_003635435.1 Parabacteroides sp. AF21-43
CGAGGGATTAGGAAAGCAGTACGAAAAGATAAGCAATATCTTAAAAGGAACAAAGACGTATGAAAAGGATCTGTTCGCACTGTCGTGCGACATTTGAATGGCCGGTAACCCTTTTGCCGGAAGAGGAAAGTTTGTCTAAATTATCAGCATAAGAAATAGAAAATATATTAGTAAATGTTGTTAGAATGGATGCCAGATTAAACTGGGATACTAAATGTTCAATATGTGTATCTCTGCCGAAGTGATTCGCCAGAGGTACTTTTTTATCTTAAATTAATATATACATGAATAGATATGGAATGGATTAATGAATTGTTATGGGGAGAAGGGGTAGGGCATTCTATCCTTTTGTTATCCGTTGTGATCGCTCTGGGGATCCAGCTTGGTAAACTGAAGCTATTCGGTATCTCTTTAGGGATTACCATGGTACTGTTTGTCGGGATCTTTCTCGGGCATTTCGGTTTTACGGCGAATCCGTCGGTCGTTCATTTTTTTAGAGAGTTTGGTTTGATCTTATTTGTTTACTCGGTAGGTATGCAAGTAGGCCCCGGATTTTTCTCTTCGTTTCGAAAGGGAGGGATCACGTTGAATATGCTTGCTTGCGGTATTGTTTTTCTAGGGGTGATTACTGCCTTGATTATACATTATATTACAGGCATTCCTATACCGACAATGGTAGGTATCTTATCCGGAGCAGTGACGAATACACCGGGATTGGGCGCTGCTCAACAGGCTTATTCAGATATGACGGGGATCTCGGATGAAACGATCGCTTTAGGATA
Source organism: Parabacteroides sp. AF21-43 (assembly GCF_003635435.1). Taxonomy (NCBI): domain Bacteria; kingdom Pseudomonadati; phylum Bacteroidota; class Bacteroidia; order Bacteroidales; family Tannerellaceae; genus Parabacteroides; species Parabacteroides sp. AF21-43. The sequence continues at coordinate 9,440 of NZ_QTMG01000012.1, forward strand.
TGCGGTTGCCTATCCGTTAGGTGTGATCGGCATTATCTTGTCGATGATTTTTATCCGTTATGTTTTCCGTATCTCTTTTGCGAAGGAGACGGAACAATTGGAAGAAGAGACGGATACGGAATCGGGAGGAGAGGCTGTACCTATCTCTTTGGTGGTGAAGAATCCGGCGATTTTTGGTCGTAGCGTAAGTGAGCTATCTAAATTGTTGGAACACCGTGAATTTGTTATTTCCCGTATTTTACGTAACGATACGAATCGGATAGAGATCGTGGCGGGGAACACGGTATTGAATGGGGATGATAAGATTTTTGTTATTACCGCAGAGCATGACGTGGAGGCGATAAAGACTTTTATCGGTCAAGAAATACAGATGGATCGTAAGCAATGGATTCCGGCGGAAAGCCAGTTTATCAGCCGGCGTATTTTGGTTACCCGGTCTGAAATCAACGGTAAGCAATTAGGGGCTTTGCAGTTACGCCGTTTACATGGAATTAACGTGACTCGGATCAATCGTGCGGGGCTGGAGTTGGTAGCTACTCCTAATCTGGTCTTGCAAATAGGCGACCGGGTGACAGTGGTCGGTAGTGAATTGGCGGTGGAGAAAGTTGCCGAGACGCTGGGTAATTCAATGAAACGCTTGAATGAACCTAATTTGGTGACTATTTTTGTTGGTATAGTTTTGGGTATTATCGTGGGAAGTCTTCCTATTAGTTTTCCGGGTATTCCTCAACCGGTGAAATTAGGATTAGCGGGAGGTCCGTTGATCGTTGCGATATTGATAAGCCGGTTCGGTTATCGTTATAAATTGGTTACTTATACCACGCAAAGTTCTAATTTACTATTGAGGGAATTAGGAATCACCTTGTTTCTCGCCTGCGTGGGATTGAGTGCGGGTGAAGGTTTTGTCGATACGATAGTCAATAAGGGTGGTGTAGCTTGGATCGGTTATGGTTTTATAATAACGTTATTGCCTCTACTGATTATCGGTTGTGTGGGAAGGTATTTTTATAAACTGAATTATTTTACGTTGATGGGATTGATTGCGGGAAGTACGACCGATCCTCCTGCGTTAGCCTATTCCAATATGGCGGCAGGAAATGATGCGCCGGCGGTTGGATATGCGACGGTTTATCCATTGACCATGTTTTTGCGTGTGTTGACCGCACAGTTAATGATATTATTCTTTTATACATAGAATAAATATTTTGTTGTTAGTAATGTTTAGAAAAGTGTAAACTCCCTAGCCTTCCGCCGAAGTGATTCGCCGGGGGGCTTTTTTGTTGCTAATCAAAAAGTAAACATGTATCTTTGCGGCCAATCAAGGTGTAGATGTTATCGATTCCGATAATAATCAGTAAAAGGGAATCCGGTGCGAGTCCGGAGCTGTACCCGTAGCTGTAAGTCCTTGGAGCCCCGGCAAATCTTGTTGCCACTGCCTATCGGATAGGCGGGAAGGTAGCCGACAGAGGGTGGACGAGCCAGAAAACCTGCCATGATTTTGTTATGCGACGTTTCGGGTGAAGACGTTGGTAAACCTAAGAATTATTATGCGAGATTTATATCTTATAAGATGTCTGTGCGTTTTTAGCGTATGGTTATTTTCTTTGGGTGTCGCTTTCGGTCAACAGATCGATACGACGGCCTATCACGAGCTTTCCGGGGTGGAAGTAGTGGAGAAGGTACGTCCGTCGGTCACCCGTGAAGGTACGCCTTTGCAAATTATGGACCGGGCGGGAATCGATCGCTTGGGAGTACAAGACCTATCCGAGGCCGTGAAACGCTTCTCGGGAGTTACAGTACAGGATTATGGGGGGATCGGAGGATTGAAAACGGTCTCGGTACGTAGCTTGGGAGCGAAGCATACCGCCGTCAGTTACGATGGGGTGACGATTACGGATGCGCAAAGCGGGCAAGTCGATATCAGCCGTTTCTCGTTGGATAACGTGGAGATGGTTTCCTTATCGATCGGACAATCGGATGACATCTTCCAAACGGCAAGGGTGTATGCCTCGGCAGGAGCCTTGAATATACAAACCGGAAAGCCCACGTTTAAAGACAAATCGTTTCATACTTATCTTAAGGTTAAGGGAGGTTCCTTCGGGCTTTTTAATCCCGTGCTGCATTATGATCAAAAATTAGGAAAGCGTTGGAGCGCATCCTTACATGGTGATTTCGTGCGTGCGGATGGGCAATATCCCTATACATTGATTAATGGGGAATTGGAGACGAGAGAGAAGCGTAGAAATAGCGATATCCATGCTTACCATTTGGAAGGTAATCTATTCGGCGATTTTGGAAGGGGAGGCGAACTTTCCTTTAAGGCGTACTATTTTGATTCGGAGCGGGGGCTTCCCGGTTCTGTTAATTTATATAACAAGAACACTTCTGAACGATTATGGGATAATAACTTTTTCGTGCAATCGGGGTATAAGAATGTTCTTAATGAGAAATTTACGCTACGGGCCATGGCTAAGTATAATTATGCTTTTACTCGTTATTTAGATATAAATGATAAATATGCTGCGGGCGAACAAGTCGATTTGAATACACAGAATGAGTATTATGGCTCTGTAGGTTTGCTGTATACTCCTATAAAGTATGTATCGGCGACGTTGACTACGGATTTAACTCGCTCTATGCTGGACAATAATTTTGTGAACGGCCCTAATCCAAAGCGAATGGCCTCTCAATCAGTACTAGCGGTGCAATATAAGAACAGTCGATTCACGGCTACCGCTAGTTTATTGGGAACATATATCACTGATAAAGTGGAGCAAGGGGAAAAACCGGATGATAAGAGGCGTTTATCCCCGGCTGTAAGTTTGTCTTGGCGGCCATTCTCGGAAAGTACTTTGCGGATACGTGCCTCTTACAAAGATATATTCCGGGTTCCTACATTTACGGACTTGTATTACCTCCGTATGGGAAATACAAATTTGAAACCGGAAGAAACTTCCCAATATAATGTAGGGGTAACATGGAGTTCTTCCTGTGGGGATTGGCTGCGGCATTTCAGTATTTCGGCGGATGGATATTATAATACGGTGAAAGATAAGATCGTGGCTTTACCTACCATGTATGTTTGGAAGATGATGAATATGGGCGAAGTGGATATTAAAGGGGTAGATGTAAATTTATCTACACAATTCCGATTGCCCTTACGAATGAGCTTGCTTTTGGCTTCCACTTATTCTTTTCAATACGCGGTTGATGTGACAGATCCGGAAGCTAAGAATTATAAGGATCAGATTCCTTATACACCTCGTCATTCAGGCACGGTTTCCGTAACCTTGGAAAATCCATGGGTAAATGTCTCTTATATACTGACTGCGGTTGGTGATCGTTATGCATTGCCGCAAAATATAGATCGGAACAGGATTGATTCTTATATAGAACAGAGTATTTCTATAAATCGAGATTTTCGTTTTCGATATTTCGGTTTGCGTTTGCAAGGTGAATTGTTAAATCTTGCGAACGTGAATTATGATGTTATTCAGTATTATCCCATGCCGGGCCGTTCTTGGCGTTTAAGTATTTGTTTATCCTATTAGTAAACTATAAAAGTAAAGTAATGAAAAAGAAGAATTTAGTTTGTGTCTCTGCCTTGTGTGCATTGATGTCTTTCTCGTTTGTCAGCTGTGATGATGACAATGAGCCTTCACTGAACATACCAAATGTATCTGTAACTAATGTCAGTTTTACGGATGAGAATCCGGAAGCTTTAAAAGTTAGTGGAACCTTAAATTGGACAGCTCCGTCTTCTGTTGACAATGTAACAAAGTACGTGATTTATGGTTCCTCTGATGGAACCGCTAAAGATATGAAAATTGCGGAGGTAGAAGTTGGAACACATTCATATGCTATTACGGATGTCGTAAATATAGGCTATTTATTAGTTATAGCCGCAAATGCGGAAGGTGAGTCTTCTGTTTATGCTTCCGTAAGAGTTATTGATTTTGTGAAGGATAGTTCTTTCATGGCTTTATATTTCTTGAATTCGGGCAATATGGGAAATAACAACTCTTCTTTATATATGTACGACATAGAAAAGGATGAGGTTGTCCCCGATTATTTCTTGGCTCAAAATGGCAGGGGGCTGGGAGATACGGCACAGGATATGATCGTGTATGGCGATAAGATGTATATCGCGGTATATGGAGAGTCTACGATAGAAGTGACAGATCTGAAGGCAAAATCCATTAAGCAAGTCAAGACAGAGGGGCAGCCCCGTTATATGGTATCAGAGGGTGGAAAAGTCTATATTAGCTATTATAATGGATATGTCGCTCGTTTGGATACCGCATCCTTGGAGGTTGAGGCGAAAGTAAAGGTCGGACGGAATCCGGAACAATTGGCGGTATCTTCTAATAAATTGTTTGTCTCAAACTCCGGAGGTATGGATTACAGTACCGAGGTTGGGTATGATAAAACGGTATCAGTGGTTGATCTGTCTACTTTTACAGAGATAAAGAAGTTGGATGTAGTATTGAATCCCACACGGATACAGGCGGATGAGCAAGGAAATGTATATGTGGTTTCTATGGGTAACTATGCGGATATACCCAATACGGTACAAAAGATAAATACGGAGACTTATGAGGTTACTTCCCTTACGAATTGTCCAAACGCAACGGAGATGGCCTATGAGGATGGCAAGCTATTTCTGTTCTATGCGCAATGGGGAATGTCTAGCCCTGCATTTTTAACATTTGATACAAAGAGCCAATCTGCGGGAACGAGCTTTATTACAGATGGAACCTCAATACAATCCCCTTATTCAATCAGTGCCGTGGGTGGAAATGTCTATGTCGCAGAGTCTGATTATAAGAATAATGGCGATATCTATTGTTTCGGAGGTGACGGTAAATTGTTCAAGAAGTTTGAGGCCGGTTTAAATCCCATGAAAGTAGTCCTCGCTCAAAAAGATAATATCTAATGCGATTACTGATTCTCTTAGGGTTCGCTTTCTGGATGGTGGCATGTACGCCATCCGGAAAGCAAACTTCTTCCAAGGAAGCTCTTTCCTCTGATAGTATTCAATATGCCCAAGGTTTCACGGTTCAGCGCTTTGATACCTATACAATGGTGGAAGTTCGTGATCCGTGGGATAGTACCCGTCTGCTTCAACGCTATTTATTGGTAGACCGGACAAAGTCGGTTCCCGGCGGATTACTCAAAGGGACGATCGTGAAGGTCCCGGTAAAAGATATTGTGGTTTATACTTCTGTCCATGCGGCTATTATTGATCAATTGCACGAAATCAATAAGGTTATAGGTGTTTGTGAGCCTCGTTATATGGATACTCCTGCCATACAAGAGGGTATACAGGCCGGAAGAATCGCTGATTTAGGTGAGGCTACCTCTCCGAATATAGAAAAAATGATAGAGATCGGCGCGGAACTAGTGATCGCTTCCCCGTTCCAGAACAGTAGTTATGGGCCTGTCGAGAAGATAGGGATACCCATTATCGAAGGAGCCGACTATATGGAGGCATTTCCTTTGGGGCGTACGGAGTGGATTCGCTTTTATGGTTTGCTATTCGGAAAGGAAGAGATGGCCGATTCTATATTTAAAGAAACAGAGCAAGCCTATTTGTCTCTAAAGGACTTAACCGCAAATATAGATAATCGTCCTACTGTTTTGTCGGAGAAAAAGTTCGGCTCTTCGTGGTATGTACCATCCGGAGATAGTTATATGGCTCATCTTATCGAGGACGCCGGAGCTGATTATATGTTTAAGGATTTACCGGGTGCCGGAAGTACCCCCTTAGCGTTTGAGACCGTGTTTGATAAAGCGATCCATGCGGATATTTGGCTTGTTAAATATAATCAGTCTTCTGAGATGACCTATAACGATTTACGCTCCGAATATACTCCTTACGAGAATTTCGACGCTTTTAAAAAAAAACGGATTTATACCTGTAATACAGGTGCAGTTCCTTATTACGAGGAATTCCCTATACATCCGGAATATTTATTGAAAGATTTAATCTGGATTTTCCATCCGGAGCTAGTATTCGGGTATTCTCCCCGTTATTTTAGAGAAATGCCCTGATTGTCTTAAAGGTTTCATATCTTTGTTGAAATGTCGTTTCTAGACAAATAAAGGTATTAGACTATGAAGATAAAAAAGGTATATGCTGATGCTTTAACTACATTAGCGAAGGGAACAGATGCCGGGATTTACAGGTTGAATCCCAAACGAGTTGAAATCGTGAGTCGTGAGCAAGATGTAAAACGTGTTCTTGCTGAATGTGAGAAGACTGGTAAATCTGTAACCTTTAAAGCTGGGGGGACCTCTTTATCCGGCCAGACTATTACAGATTCTGTATTGATGGAAATCAGTCCTGACTATGGAAAGGTTAAGATTTCAGGAGATGGGAGTTTGGCTAAATTCCCTTGTGGTATAACTGGAGAAGAGGCGAACCGCTGGTTGAAACCTTATGGCCGTAAGCTAGGGCCTAGCCCTGCCTCCATCAAATCCGCACGTATCGGCGGGATCGTAGCGAATAACTCGAGTGGTTCTAGCTATGGTATTATCCATAACTCCTATAATACGGTCCGGGATATGGAGATTATCTTTGCGGATGGAGCCTTTTTGGATACTTCTTCGTTAGCGAGTCGCAGGGATTTCATGCAAACGCATATAGGCTTATTGGAGAAGTTGATGAATTTCCGTTTGGAGATCTTGTTGAATCCAGACATGGAAGACCGGATTCTATCTAAATATGAGTTGAAGAATACATGCGGTTATGGAATGAACTCTTTCTTGGATTATACCGATCCATACGATATACTCATGCATTTAATGGTTGGCTCGGAAGGAACCTTAGGGTTTATTTCTTCGGTTACTTTCGAGACAGTCCCCGATGAGGCTTTAAAAGCTTCCGCCTTGATTTATTTCCCCTCTTTGATGGAGGCGTGCAGAGCCATAGCCCCGTTACGCCAATGCAAAGTGTCCGCCGCCGAGTTGATGGATAGAAACGCCTTACATGCGGTAGAGGATGAACCGGGGATGCCGGAGATATTACATTCTTTACCCGAGGATGCGGTAGCGTTGCTGATCGACACGTCTTCTAATTCGGAAGAAGAACTTCAAATCCAATTCCGGGATATAGAGGAGCGGCTAGCAGATATACAGACCTTATATCCGGTATCATTTACGACCGATCCGAAGCTTTACGCTACTTATTGGCGGGTACGAAACGGTTTATTTACTTCCGCTGCGGGAAGACGGCCACGGGGTACGGTATCTATTATTGAAGATATCGCTTTCCGGGAAGAGGTTTTAGGAGAGGCTTTGGAACAAGTGCGTGGGGTCTTGTCGGATTATGGATACGGAAATGCGGTGATGTGGGGACATTTATTGGATGGAAACGTTCATTTCACGATTTTTCCGGATATAAACGCACAGGAAGGTATCGATCATTACGCTTCTTTTATGCGTAGCCTTGTAGATGTGGTACTTTACTACGACGGTAGCTTGAAAGCGGAGCATGGCACGGGACGAAATATGGCTCCATTTGTTAAAGATGAATGGGGTGAGGAGATTTATGAGTTGATGTGGAAGATCAAAAGGCTCTTTGACCCGGAAAATATATTAAATCCGGGTGTCCTTTTAAATCGGGACCCGGATGTGTTTATAAAGAACTTAAAGCAAATACCGTTGGCGAATGAGCTGATCGATAAATGCATCGAGTGTGGTTTTTGTGAGATACAATGTCCGTCAAGGCATGTGACATTGACACCCCGGCAACGTATCGTGATCTATAGGGAATTATCGGCTTTGGCGGAACAGGGGGAAACAAACTCTAAGCGATATAAAGAACTCAAGAAAGCCTTTAACTATAAAGGTAACGCTACCTGCGCTACCGATGGCCTATGTGCTACGGCATGTCCGGTTGGCATTAATACCGGTTTATTGATCAAAGAGTTACGGTGGAAAGAGAATGGTGTCTTGGCGAATGCTATCGCTTCGGGCATCGCCGGGAATATGGGAACCGTAACGGGTATGCTTCGTCCTTTGCTTAAGCTGCCCCATGTGCTTTCAAAGCTGGTGGGGTATAACGCATTCGAGAGATTTGCCTCTTTCTTGTTTAGGGCTTCCGCTCATAAATTCCCGCTTTGGACTCGGCATACACCTTCTGGCGCGTCAAAGTTCAAGGAACTGACGGGTGTAGAGAATGGGATGGAAATGGTTTATTTCCCGTCTTGTATTACCCGTACGATGGGAGCTTCAGCTGATTATGAAGATGTGGATTTTGTAAGTGTAACGGAACAAATAATCGCTTTATTGACAAGAGCGGACTTTACGATTCGTTATCCTGAGAATCTAAGTAAGCTTTGTTGCGGCATGGCTTTTAGCAGTAAAGGGTTCCGGAAGCAAGCGGCGCAGAAGGCGGAGGAATTGAATGAGGCTCTTTTGCGGGCGAGCGATAACGGCCGCTTGCCTATTTTGTGTGACATGAGCCCTTGCTTGCTGCATATGAGGGAAACCTTGGATAAACGTTTACGATTATATGAACCTGTGGAGTTTATCTATGACTTTATGCGTGATCGTCTGAACTTTACTAAGTTGCCGGTTACGGTAGCGGTACACTCTACTTGTAGTACAACGAAGATGGGAGTACAAGACAAGCTGGTGGAACTGGCGGGCTTATGCGCGAACCGGGTGGTCTCTCCCGCTCAAGTTACTTGTTGCGGTTGGGCGGGCGATCGTGGTTTCTTCTATCCGGAACTAAACGCTTCCGGTCTTCATTACTTGAAACCGAATTTGCATGGGGCGACGGAAGGATATAGCAATAGCCGTACGTGCGAGATCGGTTTGACGATGAATAGTGGGATATCCTATAAATCGATCGTCTATTTAGTGGAAAAGGCTACTCGTTAAAAATCAAAAACCCCGGTTTCGTACAACTGAAACCCGGGGCTTTGTAGTTTGGCATTCGAAATTATAGGGAGTTTTATTTCATAGATTTTTTTTATTCATATTATGCGTAACCGTTAAGCATTCCGTTGAAATACATCGGTTTTAAAATATATACCTTTAAGATCCAAGCAAGCCATTGCTCTTTTGATGTATCGATCATCGAGAATGGGAATGAAATGTCTGGTTTCTTTTCGTAGTCAAACTCACAAAGCAACACATGACCGTAATCCGTGACGATCGGGCAAGCGGCATAACCGTTGTATTTCTCGGTCGGCTCTTTGCCTTCCATGAGCGCGATCAGGTTCTTGGCGGCGATAGGTACTTGCTTGCGGATAGCGGCAGATGTTTTACTGGTCGGGATACCGGCTACATCACCCAGAGAAACGATGTTCTGGTATTTCTTATGTACCAAGGTCTCTTTATCGACCATTACCCATGCGTCCGCAGCCAATTTACCTTCTGTCCAACCTAATCCGGCATCACGAACGAAATCGGGAGCGGACATAGGCGGGGTGAAGTGTAAGAAATCGTAATCCTCTACGAACGGCGTTACGATCTTTTCTTCGCCTTTTGTCTCTATCTTCTCAAAATGTACTTGCTTCGCGGATGTGTCTACACCTTTTACACGTACATTCAAGTTAATAGGTATGTTACGTTCATTATATATTTCTAGCAAGCGAGGTGTGAAATACGGGATATCGTATAGTTCCTTCGATGCGGTAAAATAATTCAATTGCAGCTTGTCGCGTGTCCCTTGTTTCCTTGCGTAATGCTCGGATAATAAACAGATCTTTTTGGGGGCGCCGCCACATTTATGTTTTGTATAGGTATCGGTATAAATACCTTTGCCTCCTTTTTTCGCGAATTCTTGAAGAGCTTTCCATGTCTTTTGGGCTCCTTCGAAATCGTAAATAGAGTTTGCGTTTCCTTGTCCCAAGGTATCGTGGGTAATACCCTCTACTTTTTCCCAGTTACATTGTAATCCCGGGGTCAGTACTAAAAAGTCGTATGGAATCTTTCCGTTACTTTTGGTCGTTACTTGATTCCATACGGGATCAACTGCGGCGACCGAGTCCTTTATCCATTTTATACCGCTAGGCATACAATCCTCTTGCTTCTTCCAAACATCTTCCGGTTGGTACACACCTGAGGCGATCAGAGTGAATCCCGGTTGATAAAACTGACGATCGCTGGGGTCAATCAGAGTGATATCCGGTTCATCAAGCCAATGTTTTAATCGGGCAGCCATACTGATACCAGCGGCTCCTCCACCGATAATAACGATTTTACCTTTTGCGCTGCTTGAAAAAGCGTTTGCTTTTCCGGTATTAGCTCCCGCGATCAGTCCTGTCGCCGCTAATAACTTAAAGAAATGTCGTCTGTCGACACCTTTCTTTTCTAGCGCATCTAATTGTTTCTCCAGTTCGTGTTTCATCATGTCGAAAGAATTTAAGATTTTATTCGCCGGCAAAGGAAACACAATAAATTACGGTAGCCATGAAAATGACTACTACACGACTTGCGCAAATGATTTTTTTATTGAATAAGACTACTACAAGACTTTCTCTATCTCTTTCTATGTGCGTTTAATATGCTGTTATGTAGAATATTATATATTAAGCATATTCTAGAAAATATTTTTAGTAGTTCATTAAGAAATCGACAAGATTCGTATCCCCATCAAGGGCTAATCGCTTTCTTAAGCGGTATCTTCTTAGCTCGATAGCTCGTACGGATACATTCATTAACGATGCGATTTCCTTCGTGGAAAGGTTCATGCGGAGTAAACAACATATGCGCAAATCGCCTGCCGTTATATCTGTGTATTGCTGGCGTAAACGATCCATGAAATTCTGGTGGGCGCTATTAAAATAGGTCTCGAACTGCACCCAATCCGCTTGATCGTTCAAGGTAGATTCGATCAAGGAACGTAAACGGGTATATAACTTATTGGGATATCGGTCACCCAATGTCTCTTTCTGCTTATCCAGTTCTTCCAACAAAGCTTGGATTGCCTCGTTTCTTTTTACCAAAGCTGTCGTCTGGAGAGTAAGCTCATTGTTTTTGTTTTGCAACTCCGTTTCCAGCATCTCGCTTTTCATTTGTTGAAGCCTTTGCAGTTCGGCTTGTCGCTCTGCCTCCAGCTTTTCTTGTTCTTTTTTCCGCAAATTCCTTAAATGGTACCGAAGCCCTTCTTGAATGGCGAACCATATCAAAGCGACGTAGATCAAATAGGCCCATACGGTATTATACCAAGGAGGGCGCACCGTGATTTGCATCGTGATCTCGGGAAACGGACCCCGGGTTACATATTTACGTACCCTTAGCTCATAAGTTCCTTCCGGAAGTTGTAAGAAGGTAATTTTGCCGTCTTTCTGCCAAGAAGACCAATCGGCGGATACCCCTTCCAGCTTATAACTGATTTGGTGATTAGGGGTGAATACCGTTGTCCCGATGTATAGCGAGAGTTCTTGGAAGTTATGGGGCATGTTGATTCTTTGAGTATCTGGATATAAATAATGTGTACCTTCTTGATCTTGATACTCGATGCGCATAAACCGTGGCATCGTCAATCCTCCTAGGCTTCCCTCTATTAATTGGCGGGTGTTGATTAATAGGGTTCCTTGCATGGCGGATACCAAATCAAGAGAATCATTCAAGGGGATGATCCGTTTGCCGTTGGTCACCAGATTCAGATCGTAATTATCGAATAGGATCCGGCATTTTAAAGTTCCTGTACCGTTTTCCCGATGGAAGAGTCCGGCCTCATTCTGGATCGTGAGCCAATACAAATTGTCTGGAACCGGGTAAATACTTTCTGCGTTGGCGAATACGCCCAATACATCTTTATTCTTAAATAAAGTGCTTACCGATAAATGATTGTCGGCCGTATCCGGATGGATATATGAACGTCCGATCTCACCGGATATCGGGGTAAACTTATCACCAAACATCAAGCTCCGGCTGAAGTAGCCGAGATTTGTCCGGATATAGAGGCGGTTATCCTCTTTTACAGCGTCTTCCAACTTTCCGATCTGGCTTCTTTTACCTAACATGGCGATGGGAGGATTGATATCTATTTGGGAGATACCATTATCCAAGGCGACCCAGATTAAGTTATTATCCTGTACGCAGATGGAACGTACGATATTATCTTGTAACTGATTATTGATGTTGAGATGTTGAAAGATCTCCCCTTCGTCGTTGGTGATATAAATGCCGGACGTAGATGTTCCCGTGAAATTGAGACCTCCGGCGCTAGCGAAAGAAGTAGGGTGCTTTTCCTCGATTTCTTTCGGGATCGTGTAGTTCGTCTCGGGGTTATCGAAACCGACGTGCGATGGGAGCGTATCGATCGGATGGTATTCCAGATTCCCGAGTTCGTCGTATAGCCAATAGCCTAACGATGATTTGCCTTGGGTATAGATAGAATCGTTCTGGAAAGATACTTTATAAATAGGGGTTTTATCCGGTAATGGATATGTGTTCCATGTATTCCCGTCAAAAGTAACCAGACCGGAATTATTAGCTACATATAAGATGCCATGATAGGAAACCGCTAAATCCCAATTCTGGCAACTAGCCTTATAATCGTCTACGGAATAATTTTGTACGAGGATAGAGGGAGCGACCACAGACGCACGCAAGGCGAAAACCGCCAGTATAGATAATAATATGATAAAAGGTAGCCGTCTGTACATGGTCTTTAAACTATAGAGACAAGGCATAAAGCCTTGTCTCTTTATATTACACACATGCAAATATAATCAAATTTTGATTACTTGTACTCCTGCCAGCTCTTAATCTGTATATCTTCTACGTTCATATTGCAGAAAGCGTCGATAAAGGCGCTAGCCAGACGGGCGTTCGTGATCAATGGAATGTTATGATCGATCGCCGCACGGCGGATCTTATAGCCATTGGTCAACTCACGTTTGCTATGATCTTTCGGGATATTTACTACCAATTCGAAAGCGTGATTGCTGAACATATCCATGATATTCAAATCACCTTCCTCATCCGGCCAGCAAACGGCGGTTGCCTTGATTCCGTTATCGTTCAGGAACTTGGCGGTTCCGTGCGTACCATAGATCGTGTAACCCTTGGCATCTAGCATGCGGCAAGGCTCCAATAGATCGACCTTACTCTTAGCTGCGCCGGAAGATACTAAAATGTTCTTCTTAGGAATACTGTTGCCTACGGCGATCATGGCGGAAAGCAAAGCCTCGTTGAAATCGTCGCCTATACAACCTACCTCGCCGGTGGAGCTCATGTCCACACCTAATACAGGGTCTGCCTTGTGCAAACGGGCGAATGAGAACTGGGAAGCCTTGATTCCGATCCAGTCGATATCGAATGCGCTCTTATCCGGTTTCGTATACGGAGCGTCCAGCATGATGCGGGTAGCCGTCTCGATAAAGTTGCGTTTCAATACTTTAGATACAAACGGGAAACTACGTGAGGCACGTAAGTTACATTCGATTACTTTCACGAAGTTATTCTTCGCCAAGAATTGGATATTGAACGGACCGCTGATATTTAACTCCTTTGCGATCATCTTGCTTACTTTCTTGATGCGGCGGGCTGTCTCGAAGTAAATCTTCTGAGCTGGGAACACCAAGGTAGCGTCACCGGAGTGAACACCGGCGAACTCTATATGCTCGGAGATCGCGTACTCAACCACCTCGCCATTCATAGCGACAGCGTCGAACTCGATCTCTTTCGTTCCTTGCATGAACTCGGATACGACCACCGGATATTCCTTGGAAACCTTAGCGGCCAAATCCAAGAACTCGATCATCTGCTCTTTCGTATGGCAAACGTTCATCGCCGCTCCGGACAATACGTAAGACGGACGGATCAAGATCGGGAAACCTACTTTCTCGATAAACGCGTCGATCTCTTCCATGCTGGTAAGCTCTGCCCAACGAGGTTGGTCGATACCTAGCGAATCCAACATCGCGGAGAATTTATGACGGTTCTCGGCACGGTCGATCGATAGCGGGGAAGTACCTAATACCGGAACATTCTGGCGGTACAGTTTCATCGCCAAGTTGTTCGGGATCTGTCCACCTACGGAGACGATCACGCCCTTCGGCAATTCCAGATCGATCACGTCTAGCACGCGCTCGAATGAAAGCTCGTCGAAGTACAGACGGTCGCACATATCGTAGTCGGTAGATACGGTCTCCGGGTTATAGTTGATCATGATCGATTTATAACCTAGCTTACGAGCGGTCTGGGCGGCATTCACCGAACACCAGTCGAACTCAACGGACGAGCCGATACGGTAAGCTCCGGACCCCAAGATAATCACGCTCTTCTCATTCGGGTAGTAGGTGATATCGTGCGGCGTGCCGTCGTAAGTCATATATAGATAGTTGGTCAATTCCGGATGTTCGGAAGCGATCGTGTTGATACGTTTCACGGTAGGGAGAATGCCCATTTTTTTACGCAAGTTACGTACGCGGATATTCTCTTTCTCCATATTTCCTTCCGGGTTCTCTACGTAACGAGCGATCTGGAAGTCTGAGAAACCAAGGCGTTTCGCCTCTTTCAATACATCTTCCGGAAGATCCTCGATCTTGTTGTAACCTTTCAATACGTTGGCGTAATCCACGATATTCTTCAAGCCCTCCAAGAACCAGCGTGTGATCTTTGACAACTCATGTATCTTGTCTACGCTATATCCCTGTTCCAAGGCTTGCGCCACGGCGAAGATACGCAAGTCGGTAGGGTTCGCCAACTCCTCGTCCAAGTTATCGAAATGGATATCGTTGTTACCTACGAAACCATGCATTCCTTGTCCGATCATACGAAGACCCTTCTGCATGATTTCCTCGAAGCTCTTACCGATCGACATGATCTCGCCGACGGATTTCATGCTGGAACCGATCTGGCGGCTGACACCCACGAACTTCGTCAAGTCCCAACGCGGGATCTTCACGATCATATAATCTACCTCCGGCGCTTTGTACGCGGAGTTTGGAGTACCCATCTCGCCGATCTCGTCCAATCCGTAGCCCAACGCCAACTTAGCGGCGACGAAAGCCAATGGATAACCGCTGGCCTTGGATGCCAAGGCGGAAGAACGGCTCAAGCGAGCGTTCACCTCGATCACACGGTAATCGCAAGTCTCGGAGTTGAAAGCGTATTGGATATTACATTCACCCACGATACCTAAGTGGCGGATCGTCTTGGTAGAAAGTTCTTTCAATAAATCTAATTCTTTCTCGGTCAAGGAGCAAGTCGGAGCTACTACGATACTCTCGCCGGTGTGTACGCCTAGCGGGTCTACGTTCTCCATGCTCACTACCGTGAAGCAATGGTCGTTCTTGTCGCGGATCACCTCGAACTCGATCTCTTTCCAACCCTTCAAAGATTCCTCGACCAAGATCTGGGATGAGTAAGCGAAAGCGCTTTCCGCCAAGGTGCGAAGCTCGGCCTCGTCCTTGCAGATACCACTGCCCATACCACCTAATGCGTAAGCGGAACGGATCATTACGGGGAAACCGATCTTATAAGCGGCAGCCACGGCGTCGTCCATGCTTTCTACGGCTTGGCTGATCGGGGTCTTCACTTCTATCTCGTTCAGTTTCTTAACAAATAGGTCACGGTCCTCGGTGTACATGATAGCCTCAACGGATGTACCCAATACTTTCACGCCATATTTAGCCAACGTGCCGCTGGTGTAAAGTTGAGTACCGCAGTTCAAAGCGGTCTGCCCGCCAAACGCCAATAGGATTCCGTCCGGTTGTTCTTTTTTGATAACTTCCTCCACGAAGTAAGGAGTGATAGGCAAGAAATATACCTTATCGGCTACTCCCTCGGATGTTTGGATAGTCGCGATATTCGGATTTAGCAATACGGTACTGATCCCTTCTTCTTTCAGAGCCTTTAACGCTTGCGAACCAGAGTAGTCAAACTCCCCGGCCTGTCCGATCTTCAGGGCACCCGAGCCCAGAACAATCACCTTTTTGATATCACTTTTCGACATAGTAATTTGGGTTGTTTTGTTTATTATAATGATTTTAGAATATTATATTTATATTATATCACCGGACCGATGGACACAAAAAAAATGCGTTAGTAAAAGTAACCAACGCATCTTATATAACCAAATTATAATCCCGTAAAATAGAGAAAAGAGCCTCAACCTCCGACATATAACCGGAATAGAACTTCGGATTATCCTTATGTGTCTTGTTTGTCATCTGCTCTCTCTTCAAAATTTCGGCAAAGATAGGGCTTTTGTTTGAAAGAACAAGTTATTTTCTTAAATTTGTAGTATTGTATCAGAAAAAAGAAAGCTTATGGCACGAATAACGATTCCTTATGCGGTAGCGGATTTTGTAGAGATGCGGGAACGCAATTTCTACTATGTGGACAAGACCGATTTCATTCCGGGCTTGGAAGACTATAAGGCTCCAGTCTTCTTGCGTCCCCGTCGTTTCGGGAAAAGCCTGTTTATCTCTACCTTGACCTGTTACTACGACCGTACCAAGGCCGACCGGTTCGAGGAACTGTTCGGCGGGACTTGGATCGGGGAGCACCCGACGGAGGAGCATAATCGTTATATGATCGTGCGCTATGATTTTTCCAAGATGGTGATGGCCGATGACATGGAAGGGTTGGAGCGGAATTTCAACGATCTGAATCGTTCTCCCGTGGAGATCATGGTAACGCATAACCGGGACTTGTTTAAGGATTTTCAGTTCTCCAGCAAGAAAGAGGCCTCCAAGATGCTTGAGGAAGCTTTGGGGTACGCCCGTGAGCATGGACTGCCTAAAGTGTATGTGTTGATCGATGAGTACGATAATTTCACCAATCAGTTGTTGACGGCCTACAAGGATCCGCTCTATGAGCAGGTAACCACGAAGGATAGTTTCCTGCGCACTTTCTTCAAGGTGATCAAAGCGGGTATCGGCGAAGGTAGTATCCGTACATGTTTCTGCACGGGGGTTCTTCCCGTCACGATGGACGATTTGACAAGCGGATATAATATAGCGGAGATCCTGACCTTGCATCCGAGGTTTCTGGATATGCTTGGTTTTACGTATGAGGAAGCGAGCGCTTATCTTCGTTATGTCCTTGACAAATACGGCACGGGGCAGGACTCTTTTGAGGAACTTTGGCAACTGATCGTGAACAACTACGACGGCTATCGTTTCCGTCCCGGCGCGGAGCCTTTGTTCAATTCCACGATCTTGACCTATTTCTTTAAGAACTTCGCCACGATGGATGGTATGATCCCGAGTGAGCTGGTGGATGAGAACCTGCGTACGGATATCGGTTGGATCCGTCGCTTGACCCTCTCGCAAGAGAACTCCAAGGAGATGCTGGATGCGTTGGTGATTGACGACGAGTTATCCTATAACGTTTCCGACCTGTCGAGCAAGTTCAACAAGAGGAAATTCTTCGACAAGAACTTCTATCCGGTCAGCCTCTTTTATCTGGGTATGACCACGCTGCGGAATAATTACCGCATGGTGCTACCCAACCTTACGATGCGCAGCATCTACATGGACTATTATAACGAGATGAATCATATAGAGGGAAACGCCCAACGCTATGTGCCTACTTACGAGCGTTTCACGGAAGAGCGTCGTTTCGAGCCGCTGGTACAAAACTACTTCGAGCAATACCTCGGGCAGTTCCCGGCGCAGGTGTTCGACAGGATCAACGAGAATTTCATCCGTTGCTCCTTCTTCGAGCTTTGTTCCCGTTACCTGAGCAGCTACTATACGTTCGCCATCGAGCAGAACAATTCGGCGGGCCGTTCGGATTTCGAGATGACCGGTATCCCCGGTACGGACTATTACAAGGATGACCGGTTGGTGGAATTCAAGTATTTCAAGGCGAAGGAGGCGGAGCGCATGCTGGCGCTCAGCGATCCCCGTCCCGAGGACGTGGCGCAAGTACTCGCCTACGCCAAGGATACCAAGGAGAAGTTCCCGTACTACCATGTCCGTTCCTACATTGTATATATCTGTGCCAACAAAGGATGGAAATGCTGGGAGGTGACTCCGTGATATCAATCCAATTGCTTTATTAATAGTACTTTGTGGTGCCAATGATGTGCCATGCTATTGGCACAGTTGTGCCACCATGCTGGCACGCCCGTGCCACCTCGATGGCAAAGGCGTGCCACTGCGATGGCACACGCATGCCACGGTGATGGCACGTTCGTAACATGGGTAGTGGCACAAGCCTCTCTTCCTTGGTTTACCAGTCGTACTCTTCGAAATAAGCGTCGAAGTCTTTTGGTTCCTTCACCCCACAGCGTTTAAGCGCATTCAATACGACCTGTTGTTCGGAGGGTGAAAGCGGCCTTTCTCCCTTGCGGACACGGTAGTAAGTACGCCGGCTGAAGTGCCTCATGAGTCCCGGGATAACGGAGAGCATCTGTTTGTGCGGCAAGCTCTCCAATAGGCTTACGAATCCCGCGGCATAGCGTACTTTCTTGTTCGGACGGTAATAAGGGCAAGTTCCCTTCAATGAGGCGAGGTGTCTCGGGCTGATGATCTGCCAATAGGCCGTCTCGTCGGGCTTTATTAAGTATTCTTGTTAAAGGTGATTGTTTGTTTCGGCGTTCTGGAATAGGGGTGTTTACGCGTGCGGCCTACCTCATGAATTTACGAGGTAGGCCGCATAAAAATAGCTATTATCAAGTACTTATTTAACCGTAACATTCCATCCGGAAAGAATACCTCCGTAGAAGTAAAAGTCTACGCAGAATGTTTTTCCTGTGTTTAGCTCTTTGACCTCGTAGTATTTCGTGGCACCTTTTTCGTTCACCAATTTATAATCGGCGATATTCGGAATAGGCACGTTGGCGAGCTCCTTGATCTTTGCGTTTATCATGTTCAAGATATCCATGTTCTCGAAAGGATTCGTTACTTTGGTACTCTTGGATAAAGCCGGATTCACCCCATTGTTCTCGGCACGAACCGCACGAACACTATCCGCATAAGCCTTGAACATCGCACGGCTTTCCGGAGTGCGTAAAGCGGATACGGTAAAGATAGAGATTCCTTCCGCCCCATGATTTAGCGCGGCGTCCATGCTGGCTTGCATATCGTCTGAAACCATTAAGCCGCAGTAAAGCGTTGTTTTCGGGTTCTTATCCCGAACATCCTCTATCATACAGTCTGAGATAAAACTAATATCTTCCGTGTAGAAGTTATGGTATACCATGGGGAAGACAATGTCCAGATTCCATTTACCCCAGTCTTGACGAACCATTTTGGACGCCATCTTGGGGGTTGGGAAAGGAGAGGCCGCCATTTTCTTTCCATAGGAGTGAACCACGTCGGCGATCATATTGGCAACCTCGGTAATCTGGTCACAACGGAATTGAAGCCATTTCTCGTCTTGCGAGGGATCTTCTTGTTCCCTTGGATCATATCCGTAAGCGGCCTTGAACTTCTCGATCATAGCCGGGTGATAGCCAAAATCCCATTGCGGATATTCTTGATCTTGCACGATACCGTATTTCGGCCAAAGGGTAGTCGGCAGGATAACGTCCACGAAACGGTTGTAATCGATAGCGATACCGTTCAAACCCTCTACCTCGCAGTAAGCCTCTATTTTCTTCTTGATAAACTCCCGTACCTCGGGTAAGGCAGGGCACATAAATTTGTAGTAATCCACGTAAGCGGTCGTATCGGCCAAGCTTTGTCCATTGTGGTTTACGCTGAACCATTCGGGATGTTCTTTTAAGATAGCGTCCCGGTCATGTTCCGGATTCATTGTCCATAGCCAAGCGTAGACCTCTATCCCATGTTTCTGGGCGATGGGAATAGCGACCCGATAATCATCCGGAGTAGGGGCGTTTAGCATGACACCGTCTATCCCCGCCTCATTCATGATCGTGCAGATGGAGTCGAAATTCATTCCGGGCTGGTAATCCAACCAAGTCCAGAACATCGGATAAGCATCTTTCGTATCATTTTTCGGGGAACTGCAAGCACCTACGCAGCAAACTACCAGAAGCAATACTAAATAATTTATGTGTCTCATAAGTTTAATGAATTTGATTAACGATTTATCCGTTAAAGATACGTATTCCTGTTTAATGCCGTTCTTTTTTCAGCGTAAATATCGGTAAATAAAAGAAGATGCCTAGGATAGACATGATAAGGCCGCCTATCGTTCCGGCGGCGAGCGGGAACCAAAAGGCTTCTTTATCGGTGCCTAGCATGAACGGGATAAATCCGAGTATGGTCGATATAACGGTTAGGAAAATCGGCGTGATCTTGGCGTTCCATGCCTTTAGATAAGCACGGATTGGGGAAATAGCGGGTATCCGTTCCCGAATTTGGTTATATTCGTTTAAGATATAGATACTGGCGTTTACCGTGATACCGCATAATAAAACGAAGGAGGCGAATCCACCTTGGTCGAAGTTCAGTTTGAACCAATAGAAGGTCAGGAATACCCCGATATAAGAGATCGGTATGACAAAAATGACCGCCAGCGGTTGTTTCAAGGAATTAAACAAGATACTGGTCGTAAAGAAAATAATAACGATGATCAAGAATAATAACGCATATTGTTTATTATCTTTCTGATCCCATGACCAATAGTTCTTTTCCGCTTTAGCCGTATATCCCATAGGCAGGATCTTGTTAAACTCTCTAAGTTCCCTTTTCTGTATCTTCTCGCCTTGTGAGGAAGCTCCGATATATTCATATTGCAGGCAGAGCCTGTATTGCTGGTTTACTTTCGCTATCTGTTGAGGGGTCTGGCTTTTCTCGACGATAGCGAGTTCGGACAACTTATAGGATTTATCACGGATGGTTTGAGGTACATATTGCATACTCCATATATCGAACTCCTTTGATTGGCGGGAAGAAAGTTTTAGCTTTTCCGTCTCGTTATCAACGACGATGGTACCTGCGTAGATATCTTTACCGAAAACAGGCCGGATAGACGCGAATAAATCGATAGGCAATATATCCGCTTGCGCCATACGGGATTTATTCAAGTTGAAGTAGAATTCCTGATAATCATCCTTCCACCAAGAAAACTCGGAATTGATCAATACTTCCTTGATACGGCGATACGTAAGCAATTTCTCCCGCAGTTTCTCCGCCCATTCGTATAGCTCGTCATAATTATATCCGTACATCTCGATCCGGAAAGAACCTGCGTTCTCACGGACATCATTGCTGAAACCTTGGTCCATAAGTCCCCATACGCCCCAACTTCCACCACCTAATTCCAACGCTTTGCTAATCACCCTGCTTTTCAAGGTGTAGGGGAAACCACTTCGCTCGTTCTCACGGGTGAAATAGACGTTGATACTGGCTTGACGTGCGTTATAGATACTGGTCTGGAACTGCCGTATTTCCTTATAGGTACTCAAGTAAGCCTCCATTCGGTTGATCAAGTGGTTCATTTGATCAAGGGTCGTACCGTTTGGCATGGAAGCGCTGATACTTAATACCGTTTCTTCATTCCGGGTAAAATAACTTCCCTCGTATACCTTTTGGACAAATAGGCGCAAGGTTCCTCCCAAACTCTTATCGACGATAGGTTTTATCGTTTCCTTCCAAATATCTTTCGCTGCGAATTCATTGTAGCGGGCGATCCACAAAGAGTCCCTTGCGGATAGATCCTTCTCTTCCGGCTCGATCTTCTCCGGCAATAAAAATATCGGTAGTCCGAAAGCCAGTACTAGAATAAGGCAAGCCAGCTTTTTCCAATTGCAAAGGAAACGGATCTGCGTCCGGTAATAATGAGAGAAATAGACTGGGAAACGGTGTATGAACGACCGTATCGGACGGACCACCGGATGTTGTTTCCAATGACTTCGAGCTTTTGGGGAAGAAGAAGCGGCTTTCTTCGGGTGCAAATTCATCTTATCGATCAATGCCGGAACCAAGAATAACGCGATGAACAAAGATACGGCCAGATTAATGATCACGACAGCGGCGAAATCTTGTAAATTCAACCGTATCTTCTCATCCAAGAAGAAGATAATTACGAGAGCACCCATAGTCGTCAAAGTTGCCGCCAGAATAGACAAGAAAGCTTTCCGGTCATGATGGTGCCGGATGTGATCAGTCATCACGATCGTATTATCGATCACCAAGCTGAGAGAGATCGTGATACCCGCCAGCGAGTACAATTGCATCTCCAACCCTAATAAATAATAAAGGATAACGGCTATACACAGGTTGATACTTAAACTGATGATGATCAAGAATAGATAACGTACATTCCGGGTAATCAGCAGAACGAAGAGCAAGAGGATCAAGATGGTCAAGCCTGTACGGACGTAGATTTTATCCAATTCTTCTTGGATAAATTCGGTAGCGTCGTAACTGGTATGGATCTCGTAACCGGGAGGAAGCAAGGTGCGGATATGTTCCATTTCTTCCTTCACTTTCTTGGCTAATTGCAACTGGTTGGCAGTCTCTTCCGCACGGATAGACAGGTAAATAGAGTTTAAACCATTGATCCGGTAGTAACTTTGCGGGGCCTCTTCTTGCCGGGTTACCTTTATCAATTGATCCAGCCGGATTAAGCTACCATCTTTGTTTGCGACGGTGATATGCGATGGTTCGAACCCATTCGTGATCTTTTCCGGCATTAACGCCAGACGAATCCATTCCTTGCCGATATCTCCTTGTCCCATATTAGCGGTTCCAAGGAACTCTTTTTTGTAATATTGGCTGATCGCCGATTGGATATCCTCTATCGTGATCCCCAGATCCCGTAGCTGGCGGCTATCGTATTCCAAGCGCCATTCCATAGGGGTCGCTCCGCTTACATCGATACGATAAATACCTTGCACGCTGCTAAGCCGGGGCTTTATCTGATCCTCGGCGAATCGCTGGATGAATATCGGGGTAGCGGAAGCGTTCAAGGTATAACTCATGAACGGGCGTGATTCCTTGTCGTCCGGACGGCTCATCTCTAAAATCGGATAACTTAATTCTTCCGGAAGGTCCGGCCACGTTTGCCTAACAATTGTTGATGCCTCAAAACGTGCGGCATCTATATTCGTATGTTTATCTAGTTCTAAGGTAATCCTTCCCCATCCGTTTCCCGAGGTCGAGGAGATCTCTTTGATTCCTTTGATACGGGCAAGCATCGCCTCCAACCGGGAGGTTACCTCCATCTCGATAACCCTCGCTGAGTTGGAGGGCATATTATAGCTGATACTTAATTTCGGCAGCGTACGGGAGGGAGATAGCTTGATCGGCAATAAAGGCACGAAAGCGATCCCCGCCAATGCGATACAGAGGAAGGTGACGATGATCGTAAAGGATGATATGTTCGGCTTAGAACCCATGCTCGTAATCAAATTCGTTGGCTAATGAGATGCCTGTCTCGAAATCATGTAAGGTGAGCTTACGTATTTTGTAATAGCTCAACCAATAATTTTGCAAGGCCGTGATATAATTACGTTGCGCTTCCTGCTGTCGGTTCAAGGAGAGCGTAAGGCTATTGATATCCGCTTTGCCGATCATGAAACGTTGCTTGGTCTCGTTATAGGCCATGATCGCGATGTCCAAAGCCTCTTCGGCACTGGCGATCAGGTTTTGCTGTACATTGAAATCGCCGACAGTCATGATTACGTCTTCCTCCAGAGTGACTTCCGTCTGCCGTGCGGATATTTGCGTAACATTTAGATTGCTTTTGGCTATATTGTATTTACCCTTCCGTACTCCCCAGTCTATAAGGGGAATAGAGATAGATATCGATACCAAGTCCTGCTGCAGCGGATTCTTGTAAACTTCCTTAAACTGGGTCGCTACTTGATTGAAACCGATACTGGCATTTAAGGATGCGTTGAATAAGGTTTCCTTCTTGGTCTTATCTACTTGTTGCTCGGCCTCTAGTACCTCTTGCCGCACTTCCAGAAACTTGGGGTTATTTTCCCGGGCTAACGTCAATGCTTGATCCACCGGAATATCCATATCATGGGGGCGTGACGGCAGACGAAGCCGTATCTCCGTATTCTTATCGAAATTCAAATACGAGGCCAAGCTGAACATGGCTCGCTTCAAGGCTATATCGGCGTTTTGTAACGTATTGCGGGCATTGATCGCATCCAGCTTGAGTGTCAGTAAATCCGCTTGACTAATAGCCGCGATCTTATGCCGCTCTTGGCCGGTACGGTATAACGTATCGGTTGTCGCTACATTTTCTTTGGCCATATCATATTCTACTTGAGCCATGGCTAAAGAGAAAAAATAAGTGGTGGCTTGCTCGCTGACGGTCTCGATATTATAAAGCAACTCTTTCTTTACTTTCTC
This sequence comes from Parabacteroides sp. AF21-43, assembly GCF_003635435.1. Taxonomy (NCBI): domain Bacteria; kingdom Pseudomonadati; phylum Bacteroidota; class Bacteroidia; order Bacteroidales; family Tannerellaceae; genus Parabacteroides; species Parabacteroides sp. AF21-43. Next base: position 33,640 of record NZ_QTMG01000012.1, read on the forward strand.
ATATTTTAGAGGCTCTATCTTCTTCTCCCACCGGAAAGGATTGTATCCCAATAAATCTTGGCTGTATCCGATACGGATTGGAACGGAGGTGAACTGATTATAAGTATTCGAGCCGAAATAGCGCATATACCCCAGATCCGTGTCCACGAAGAAACTACCACCCAGCATATCGAAGTTCTGTTTGATCTTTAAGTTTCCTCCCGCATAAAAGGACTGTTGCTTACGGTATTCGTCGATGTCTTTTTCTGAATCGTATCGTTTCGTGATATCCCGGTAATATTCGGCGGGTGTGATATTCAATGTAAGACTAGGCAGTCGCTCCGCTTTGTAATTACGAAACTCCCAGTAGCCGGACAAGAATAGGTTTTTCGTACGAAAAGCCTCCAGCGAGCTATCGGCGGCCAATGAGATCGTCTTCTCAAGGGAAAGGACGAGCGATTGGGCCGATACTCCTTCGGCTAATAGCGAACAGAACGCGTATAAAACTAGGAATGTCCTCTTGTATCTTTTTTTCATAATGCATGTCTCCTATAGATAAACCAATAAACCAAAGGGATAATAAATAAACTGACAGCCGTACCGATCAGCATCGCCGAGATCATGGCAATGGAGAGTGGCTTTTGCAACTCACTTCCCATATCGAACGTGAATAGTAGCGGTACCATACCGAATATAGTTGTCAATGAGGTCATGATAATCGGGCGCAGACGGCGACGACCCGCCTCATGGATCGCTTCCATCAAGGGTACACCTTCTTTCCGAAGCTCATTGATCGCGTCCAGTTTCAAGATAGAGTCGTTTATGATGATACCGCAAGTTACCACGATACCGATAGCACTCATCAGGTTTAAGGTATGCCCGCATATCCATAATACCAGTAAGGAGGCGGCTACGTCTATAGGTATTTCCAGCAGGACGATCAAGGGCTGCAAGAAGCTCTCGAATTGCGCCGCTAAGATAAAGTACATCAAGAGAATGGATATGAACAAGATGACGACCAGTTCATTCAGCATTTGTTGGTTCGAGAAGAAGCTTCCCGAGAAATCGATGTCCCAATTCGTCTTATCTTTGGATTCGCTGCGGACGAGCTCCCGAATATTTTCCATTAACTGTTCCGCATTCTCTACTTGATAGAAGCTAAAAGGAATATATTCCCCGTTCTTTCCAGCGGTGAGTATCTTCAAATCCTCTCCGGGAGTAATTTTTGTTACTGCACTAAGAGGGACATGATTCGTCTTTTGGTTTTCGTCCGGTTGCGTACGGATTAACGTATTATGTAGGATATGATCGACCGTTTGCTCGTTTCCGGCTAGCGTGATCGGTAAATACTGTTGATAAGAGCGTAAAGTAGCGACTTCATTTTCCTTGAAGGCCGTCTTAAGTACCCGGTAGACCTCTTCATAGGAGATATTATAAAGTAATAGTTTCTGATGGTCTATGGATATGTTTAATTGATTCTCGAAAGCTACGCCAACGGGAGCGAGACCGGTCTTACTCTCTAGTGTTTTCTCTAGTTTTTGCAAAGTAGGGGCATCCGGAGCTTGTTCTTTGTTACGGGCATAGAACTCGGCTACGATATCGGCCTCACCGGTTACGAACAGTTTCTCAAACACAGTCTCCGGCGGAGAGAACGATAATACGGCTGTCGGGTAATTTCGCTTTACCCAAGCGGAGATTTCTTGTTGTAAAGGAGCGATAGCATCGGTCTCTTCTGTCTTGAAATAAAGCTCTACTTCCGAGATGGATAATTCCCTGTCTCGGTTTAGCAGGAATTGTTGCTGTCCGATATAGGCCGTGTGTTGCGCACCTAACCGATCGGCCTCACCAAATAATTCGGTGACTCTCTTTCTATTCTCATCAATATGGATGTTCTCATTCCATTCAACATGTGCGATTAACTCATTCTGATCGATTTCCGGCATCCGGCTTTTGGGGATCATATAGAATAGGATCGCGCAAAGGGGGATAGTGACAGCTACAAATAGTAGGCTAGTGGTTTTATGCCTGAATATGAAATCAACCCCTCCGTCATAGAATCGGTCTAGCGTATGCTCCTTGATCAAATTGTTTATTTTCAGATTGAAAAAGGAATGCTTGATCTCCGGTATGCTGTAAACTAATTTGTAAAGTACAGGCAGTAACATGATTCCGGTGAAATAAGAGACCATTAAACCAACCGTAACAGCAAACGCCTGATCGAAGAAAATCGCTCCCGCTATACCACTCATAAATACCAGCGGGACGAATACGGCGATCGTGGTAAATGTGGAACTAAGCATGGGGGTGATTACTTCTGTGGTCCCTTTTATACACGCTTCTTCCAGATTATCTCCTTTTGCCCGGTATTGCGCTATATTCTCCGTCACGATGATGGAACTGTCTATCATCATACCCAATGCCAAAATCAATCCGGATAGGGAGATGATATTTAAGGACATATTGAAAAGGTAGAAGAACAAGAAACTAATGATGATACTGACTACCATACTTAGTCCGATTACCGCCGGGCTTTTTACGTCCCCGAGGAAAAGGATCGCCACGATGCAGATAAATAAGAAACCTAACGATAGATTCTGTTTGAGGTTGGAGATCGTATAATCCAATAACTCGGTCTGGTTTCTTGTGATCGTAAATTCAATATCCGGGTAAATAGACTTGAAATAATCGGTAACCTCGGCAAGCGCCTCTTTCATATTGTCCATATTCTCATCCGCTTGCTTGATAACGGCTAACGTGACGGCCCTTTCCCCGTTGGCTAGCGATAAGCCGGTTTCTTTTTCTGGTACGACAGCTACTTTTGCCAGATCTTTTATCTGGAAGATCCGGTCATTCTTACGGATATAGATATTTTGTACGTCTTCCGGTGTACGTAATAAGGTAGAAAATTTGATATTGTACTCATAATAACCATCCCGTACGGTCATGCTTCCCGGCTCTATATTATTGGCAGACAAGGCTGATTCCAAATCATTTAACGTAATATCAGCCATATCCAAGAGCTTCATATCCGGTACGATCTGTAATTGCCGTCCTAATATGCCCGTGATATCCACCATCGCCACTTCCGGCAACTGTTCAATCCTTCGTTTGATCACTGTTTCCGCGAATTGGCAAAGATCGAGGAAAGCGGCATCATTTTCAATTGTCTTGAGTGTGAGGTTGAGGCAAAACACCGGAATGTCCGTAGCGCTCGCCTTGACTACCCGTGGACGTTCTACCTCACGGGGCAGGTAATTCATGGCGGCGTCTATTTTCTCATTGACCTCTATAAAGGCAAGATCCGTGTTCGTGCCAAAGTCGAAGCTAAGGCGGATAATACCCGCTCCATCACGAGTCTCGCTATGGATATCCCGTAATCCTGCCACTTGCATCAATTGCAAACGGACCGGCTTCACGACGGTGTTTTCCAATTCCCGTGCGGATGTATTTTGTCCGGATATCTGAACGGTAATCTCAGGTATGGCGATATCAGGCAATAAGGAGACCGGTATGGTGAAATAAGTCACCAACCCCACGATAAAGCAAGCCGTAAAAGCCATCAATACCGCTATCGGACGTTGTAGCAGGAAGCGAATCATACGCAACTAATTTTCAATTCTCAATTCTCAATTTTCAATTACCTTGACCGGTGACTCATGCGCCAGATTAATATTGCCGCTTGTAATCACGACATCCCCTTCTTTCAATCCTTCCAAAAGGGTATAACTATCCGCGTTTTCCAGTCCGGTGCGCACGTAGTTCCAATAAGCGTGCCCATCAACTAAAGTAAATACGACTTGTTTTCCGGAACGTAATACCACAGCCGTTTTAGGTACGACCAATTGCTTCCCAAGCGAGCGTTGTACGCTAACCCGTACATTCATGCCTTCGAATAATTTACCTTTGTCGTTTACCGCCGCTTTCACTTGTACCATCCCGTTCTCATCCACTAGCGGGTTGATCTCGGATATACGTCCTTCAGTCTTTAAGCTGGTGGTGGCGAAAGGGGTAACTTCCACTTTATCTCCGTTTTGGATAAGCGGCAACTCACTTTCCAATACGGTGAAAGAGGCTTCCAGACTATGAGGATCGATAACGGTACAGAATGCGTCCGTCGTAGACGCCACGTTCTCTTGTTTAGCGAAAAGGTTTGCGATAATACCGTCGAAAGGCGCGATTAGCGTCGCATTCTGTTCCTCATATTGGGCAAGTTGATATTGGGCGAGCGCCAGATCATATCCACTTTTTACCCGTGCTAGGTTGAGCGTTGCGGGCGGGACTTTCGCTGAGTCTTCCAGCATATATCCTTGACCGATCAATACGTCTTTTAATTCAAGCCTCGCTTTCTCTAGGGCATCTTTGGCTTGCGCTGTTTTGTTCGTGAGCCGGAAAGTAGCGAGTTCCGCTATTTTCTGTCCTTTGTTTACCCGGTCTCCGTTCTTCACGTAGATACGGGCGATGGGTTCCGCCGACTCAAACCGTAAGTCCACCAACTTGCGAGCGGACAGTTTACCATTGCTTATCAACTCATGATTAAATTCCGTTTGCTTCAATGTCATGATCGTGACTTCGTTCGCCTCATCCGGCAATACGGTCTCTACGGAATCCTGTGTGGCATCTGTATCTTTCTTTTCTCCGCCGCATGCGCTTAAACAGAATAAAAGCGTAAAGGTCAACAATTTATAGTATTTCATACTCGTATGATTGATCGGTTTGTACAATTTGTCATTCGCAAATATAAGTATTTATTGTTACGATGTAGTCGTAATTGCTATAAAAATAAGGATATTGTATTCATATTGATGTGTTGTTTAACATACTTCGTGCTTTCTCTTTCATTTCTTTAATAGCGGAACTTTCCACTTTGGGTTTCTTAGTTAATACGGAATCAATCGCCTTTTTCAATTTTGCAGGTTGAAAATAAGATGGTTCCGTATAAAGATTCATTAACAGATAATACGGATAGATACGTTCCGGTAAAATATCAATGGCATGTAACAGGTGCTTTTCCGCTTGTCGGTATTCACCTAAACACTGCTCATTTTTAGCCATTACGTAATAAAGCATGGGATCGGAGCTTAATAAGACAGCTCTTTCCAGATATCCATTCGCTTTCTCGTATCGTCCGGTCTTGCTTAGGCATTGAGCGACCTCGAAAAGGAATTCCGGTTTATGCTTCAATAATGGATACAAAGGTTCATATACCTCCAAGGCCGCTTCGTAAGCTTTATTATTGTAAAACATTTGCGCCTTATTCCATTGTTGATAAGCCTTATAATGATCTTTTTGCATCCAGAACAAACCAATTCCAAGAATAGCGATTCCCATAAAAAATATCTGTTTGCCCCATCTATGGCCATTTGATTCGGCTTGGTTCTCACGGATCTCATCCTTGTCCGGTGTTACGCTCATCACCCCTAGGAATATCAATACTACCCAAAACTCCGGCAATTGCAATGGATAAGAAGAGAAGGCGAATATAGCCATAGACATCAATCCCCCGCAACAAGCATACCTTTTGTTCTTTATTCCTTTATAAAATAGAAGCCCCAGCCAGCCTATAAATAGGGCTAATCCTACTAACCCCTGTTCTAATCCAATCTGCAAGTATTCATTAAATGCGTACTCCGGGCATCCGGCAACCAACTTTTCCTGTTCAGTCGCTTTTCCCGAAGCCATGTATTCCGCTTGTGTTTCAGCGTAAGCGGCAGGGAACCCACCTAGGCTGGTACCTGTAATCGGTTGTTTTTGTATCGCTTTCGTCGTGATCTTCCACATCAGAAACCTTCCGTCTGCCGAATCTTTCTTTAATGTATAGAGTGATGCGCTCCCGCCAAGAAGCAATATGCCGCCTAGGATACCGCCTATGATATACCACCTTTTGTGTTGTCTCAGTCTGGTCGCTGCCTGTTTCCTGTCAAGGCGGTACAGGGCATATACCCAGGCGCAAGAAACGACCACCGCTATCCATGCCGATCGGCTCATTCCCGCAGGAAGTACAACGATCGCTGTGCCTATACATCCCATGGACAGGTAATAGGGCATATTTCGTTTGGACTGTTCCAGCAAGATGCCAAGAGCCACCGGTAATGTGATCGCCAAATATCCGGAATAAGGCCCCGGATTGAAAAAAGAGCCGGTCAGCCGAAACAGGGAATGGTTCGAATAGGCCCATCCCTGTAATTGACGGAAGCCCCAGATGGCTTCTATAAGGCCTGTCGCGATAAAGAACATTGAAAAATATCCTATGAGCACCGGATATTCATGGAACACCTGCCGAAGCAGATACCACAAGACAACCATTTGTCCGATAAACAGGAGCTTTTCCGGCTCCGGGTGTATGGAGTAGGGATAAGAGAGGAGGATAAGCCCCAAGAGGGAAAGGGGGAGGATATCCACGTAAGTCCATGGGCACAGCCCCTTGCTTGGATTCAACCACAAACCTTGTAGGGACACGGCGGATAAGAACAGGGCGATTAGTTGAATCCAAAAGGTTTTCTCTGTCACCAAGTGTGTGGATAGCATTCCCAATCCTGCGAAAGGGGCGCTTAGCAAAAGTGTCCCGAGTAGGGTATATACGCCGAGTTTCAACAGCTCTTTCATGGTTAATATCTTTTTACCGTATCGTTTTCCACCAAAAAGATACGATCTTCCGCAGCCTTTTCCGGTCGCGAGATCATCGCTTTCAACAGGCTCCCTTTAGGTATCTTGCGAATGAGGATGCCACCGGGTATCGTGTCTGTCGGGAAATATCCGTTTTTAAAACACTGCTGTTCCTGTTCCCAATAAGCGAGTGTATACGGCACTTGCTGTTGATACGGGTTGTCCGAGGCGATAAAGATGGAATCGGTTCGGGCCGGATCGGGCTTAATTTTCGTGATGATCCCCGTATTGCTCACATGGAAAGGGGATGTGATGAAGCGTAGTGAGCCATAAGCCTCTTTGTCATATTCGGCGATGATAAACACATCATCGCCTACGATCTTCGGGAAGGTACAGCGGTTGCCGATCCGTTCGCTCATGGCGAAAGGCCTCCAGTTACCATGATTATAGGTACAGAGGTAAATAGGTGCTCTTTTTGATCTCACCGGGAGGTCGCAAGTCGTATGGATATCTGCGACAGGTGGTAGGTATTGCTCCGTGACAGCGGTCAATAACGGATTTTTTAAGAACGTACGGTATTCATCGGTCGACTCGGTCGTTACCGGATGTAAGGGGGCGAATCCGTATCTGTAAACCTTGGCCGGGGTCAAGAACGGCTTGGTTAGGTTGTAGATCAAGGAATCCGGGCCTTCGTACTCCGGAGCGAAAGGTAGGAATCGCCCATCCTCGTTTAAGAATGCGCACCAATAATGTTCCCCGTTCCTACGAGTCCAGATCGTATGTTCTGCTACAGTGGGAATACCGGCCGCACGCATCAGCTGGATACCATACAAGACTACCCCATCACAACGTCCAACCCCTGTCCGGTGGATCTCCTCTGCGGTTGGATAGTGGATGGGTATCTCCGTTTGATAGGTGACTCGGGTTCGTAGTATCTTTTGTAACCTCACGGCCGCATCGTACGTGTTATCAATATGCAAACTATCCAGCAAAGGGAGGTACGTCCGCATCAGCTCCTCACGTAAACCGGAGGGCTGTTCGTATAACCCCCGGTAGGGAAGTATATACCTGCAAAAATTCTCGAAACTTACCGATTTATTCCAGGGCTTGGGCCACGCCTGAAACGCCAGCTCGATATTACGGATTAGATAGTCCGAGGATAGGGTGGTGATGTCTGATACCCTCTCTCGCTTCTCATATCCGAAATGATAGACCATATTGCGTATCAAAAAGCGGGCGGCCTCTCTTTTTAATGAATCCCCTTCATAGTATTTGATGACATATTCCAACTCTTTCCTGTTATCGCCGGCTTGCGACAACGCATATTCCAACATACTTTCTTCTTGGCTTTTTGAGAAACCGCAAGAGTGCAGACAGATCCAAGCGCATACATATAAAATAAGCTTATTCATAATTCTTCAATTGTTTCGAATATTTTTCCAAAAACGTCCCTTTCTGTATTCCCCCGTGTAAGGGTCAACGGATTTCCACACTTTCCAAGCTACCCCTACGATAAATTCCTCCGGTATAAGTCCGAGATAACGGGAATCTCTAGAGTTTTCTGTCTTATCTCCGGCCACGAAGTAATAGTTGCTTTGGAACTGGTATTGTCTTACCTGTTTGTCTCCTATATAAACTTTACTATCTTTCCACGATAGGGAATCTTTTGATTCCCACTCGATCATTTGTTTGTATAGCTTATAATTTGTTTGATTCACGGTAATTCTATCCCCTTTTCGGGGGATATACAAAGGACCGAAATCATGAACATTCCAATTGAATGTAGAATCAAAAGGGAAACAACGGTAGACACCGTCCGGCATCCGATCCGCTTTTTGTCTGGATAAGTTCGCTTGACTTTCCACATTCCCCAAAGGCTCTTTTGTATGGTTGTTTCGGTAGAATCCCTGTTCGATCCGGATGGAGTCTCCCGGTAACCCGAGGCAGCGTTTGATATAATATTGCATGATGTGCATTTCGATCCGCTCCCATGAATAGGGATGCGGGTAGTTGAATACGAGAATATCATTCCGTTTGATTTGCCCGACTCCGGGTACTCTGTATATATCTACCCGCTTCCCTTTCATAGATGCGAAAATATTGAATAGCCTAGGTCCGGCTATCCATTTGTTTACTAATACTTGATCTCCGGTTTGGAGTTGAGGCTCCATGGAATCGGAAGGGATTTTGAACGTGCTGAAACAGAAGATGAGGAAGAATGCGTATATGCAACCAATACCAAATACCCCATAAAATATAAGTGTCAGATATCGTAACATCTGATTTATATTTGTTTTGTATATACGTTTTTCTATTCCCATTCTTTTATGTTTATGCCTCATTTCCTAAATCCAAATTCTTTGGATATCAGTCATCAATAGTCGAACACTACGATATGATATTCCGGATCATCACTGATACCATAGATCTTCCGTTTTTGATTGTCTACAGCGATGGAGGAGACTCCTTGGTCTAATGTGTAATGGCATTCAAGGCTACCGTCCCATCCGATTACAAATAATTCTTTGCATAATATATTGTAATTAGGCTCTGTCACCATTTTTCCATTATAAAGAACAAATAAACTATTCCCCACGTTTACAGGACTATAAAAAGCGTCTCTATAAGTTTGCGGGCTCGCTTTACTTCCGATAATGTCTCCATCCCTAAATTCTTTGAAAACAGATGCGAAATGATCCGGTCCCCGTAATTGTTTTTCCAAGGTCCCGTTCACGTTATAGATGCAAATTAAATCAGTGAAGTAGTGAGTGATTGCAACCTTCTCTTTTCGGTTGGTGGTTAGGTCTGCCCGAAACGCATTGATTAATTCGGCAGGAGTATACTCCTGCTCAGTTTTAGGATAAGTACCGAAATCCATCGTTTTCTTACCTGTTTGATCAAAAAGGAATCCAGGACTCGTCTCTTGATAGGATACGCCTAAGAACCCGTTGCCCAAGCTTCGAATATTGCTCCATAGCGGTTTTGTATCTAGGGAGATACGGCTGGCGTATTCCGGTTCTTTTCCACTGGTAAATTCCGGGATAGAGTAAGTGAAAATCGTAGAGGTCATCATATCAAAAATGACTACGGAATCGTTCCGATTGACGAAACATGGTGTCATCATCTCTTTAGGCCCTTGTCCTACAGGGATACATTCTCCTTCCTTATGTGCCGTATTGAGGTTGAAGATGTGGAATTGTTTTTCCGCCCCTTGATTGCAAGTAACTAGGAAGGAGTCGAATAATTGGATTTGTGAAGGTCGTAAAATAAGACTGTCAAATTCAATAGTTTTTCCGGATAGTGATTTTCGGACTTTGAAATCACTTCTCTGGAAGGTTATGTTTTTGTCATCTTGTTTTTGATCATCGGTACAAGCGATGAATACTAATAGGATGAGTGAAAGATGTAAGATAATGTATTTCTTCATGATACTGATTTTTTAAGGAGGGCATGCCAAATTAAGGGATTGAACACATTTTCTTCTTGCTCAAGATACCTAGAGTCTATGAAATACAAATTAAAAATCAATGAGAAAACATCTGCATTCCATTGATTTACCGACTGTATTCCATTGTGATTTTTTTCGTTTTGGCACACCCTCCTTTGATTAAATTTTAGTTCCAACGTCCCGGTATGTAAGTGGATGTCCCATCGGAATATTTGATAATACATCCTCCCCCAGAGTAACTGCAATATCCGCTTCCACCTTCCCCACTAGCCAATGCCTCCACATTGTCAAGCGCTAAATCAGAGAGTTTAATCTCGTTTTCACTCTGGTTGATGTTCCATGCCGCAGCTACTGCTACGACTGCCATTACGGCTATTCCTAAAATCTTTTTTCTCATGATATTTCTTTTTTATAGTTTATGTTTTTGAGAATTTAATCTCTTGCTTACTATTCTTCTGCAAGATAAGGATATTCTCGAATTCCTCTTTCAATTTAATTTACTACTTTTGTGTCACCTCCTTTCTGCTTCATGAGTAAAAGTGGGGTGGGAGGCTTGCTTGTGATCGTTCCAATATATCCGGCAAGCTCTCCCTTCTTTTTTATTTATTGAGCCATCCCCCGAATGTTTAATTTTATCAGTTGATTCGTATTGCATTTCACGGTAATCGTCTCGTCAAAGACTCCTTTGTCTTTCGGTGTCATGATGACTCTTACTTGAAGGATCTCTCCCGGCTTGGCGGGATGTTTGTCGAAAGATGGGCGGGCACAGCCGCAGGTTGTAGCTGCGTCTAGTATGACTAACGGGTTATTTCCTGTGTTTGTTAATCGGAAAACAGCTTCTTTGCTTTCTCCCATTTGGATAGTTCCTAGCTGTATGGATGCCTCTTCCACTTTCACGGTGGTCTGTATTTGTGAAGCGGGTTGTTTTCCGGTGACCTCTTTTAGGTATAGCTCCCGGATATTCGGGTTGTGGATAGGATTTCCTATCACTACGACCTTATTGTACTTATCCAATAGGAAGGTTTGAAATCTCCCATCGGCCGGGAAATGATTTAGTTCGTTCAGCTTGTCGGATTGATCCAGACAGATAGGTTTGTCGAAATTGTCTTTTTTCAATAGATACCGTATTTCTTTCTTGTCATCGGACTGGAAGAAAAAGAGGAAGGGAACCGTTCCTTGGGTAATGGAGTCGGTGTATTGAATCAGTTCTTTCCATCGGTGCAGTTGGAGTTTGCAACTGGTACATCCTATGGAATCCACGAAAACCAGCACCTTGTGGGGGGATTTTGGCAGGGTGAAGTCTACCGTATCGGTTGCAAACCGTGCAAAGACCATGTCTTTCGGAAATCGTATCTCTTTTCCTTGCCATTCGGATACTAAATGCTTGATCTCGTCTTTTTTCTTGTCTTGGCAAGCTAGAAGGAATAATAATAGTATGATTAGATTTAAGTATTTCATGATATTTTGTCGTTATATTTTAAATGAAAGAATCGGATCGTTGCTATTTACATCCGTGGCAAGGATCGTCCCCGTATCCTCATCTACGTCGATACCATAAATGGCATGGTCGAGCACGTATTTCCGGACGGGGTTTCCTTTGAGGTCGAATACATAGATGTATCGCCCGCCATCCTCGATATCTTCCCCTCGTTGGTATGCCTGCCCGATATCTTTGAAACTACGGCCATGAAATACGGTATAAATGAAATTGTCTGTGATATGAACATCACTGAATCCCATGATACCCGTTGGAATTCCCTCCGATTGTGAGATTGCGAATTGAGGTTCTCCATTAGGTCCGTATCGTACGGTTTGTGTAGTATCTGTGAAGTTGTATATTTCTAATGCTTCTCCTAGTTGGGTTGCCATGACCAAGATGCCTTTTTGGGGATTATAGTCGAAGAAGCTTCGCCACGCTTGCGCCAATGCGGGGCGAGCGATGTCTTCATAATTATTTTCGGTTGGGATCTGATTAGCGGAGTGAATCCATTTCCCTTCTCGGTCTGTCCACTTTTGTCTATATTCACCGAGGTAGTCAGATACCAAAAAGCCCGATTCCATCGGGTAAAAGTCCAATGCCCTAACCAGCCGCTTGTCCATATCGATCGTTTCTACGGGGATGATGTTGTTCATATTTTGTTCAATCTTCCACCGGGTTGTTCGCATTTTGTTCGCATCGAGCGTCCAGATAGAATCCTTGGAGATAAATCGGAAGCAATCTGCCGATGCCATTTCTTCAGGTCCCTCGCCTCGTTTGCCAAACGATGTCATATATTCCCATTCGGGGTAAGAGAAGGCATGGAAGAAATAATCTACGTTGTGCAAGTCCATGATAATAGCGATACCATCCTTGACCGCTACCCGGAAAGGATAGCGGAACAAGGCGGTATCTAGGTGGATAACCTGCGCATTTAATGCCTTTTCATCGGGAAAATCCTCGTAGCGGGGGAAGTGCCGTGAGGATTCCGAACAGGATACCAGACTACCTATTAATAGAACTATGTACACGTAGTAGTTCATGTGTTATTTTAACGGTTGTATATATATTTGTAATATCCTCCATTACATGATAGAGAGCCAGCCCCATAGCAATCTCCGGATCCACTTTCACCGGAAGCTAGAGCTTCAATATTAGAGAAAGTAAGATCTGTGAAATTTTGTTTTCCTTCTTTCAAAAGAAAATACGAAGCACACAAGGCGCAAATGAAAATGATAGCGAAAGCTTTCTTGAAAGTAATTTGTTTCATGTCGTTTCTAATTTTTGTTACAAACGTACGGCTTGGTCTTTGGATAGCCAATCTTTTTAGGTGACTTTTAGCTGACAGTTGAAAAATAAGCCTTTAGTCTACCTATAGTCATCTTTCATCTTGCGAGTTGAATGAATTTATTCGTAGAAAGGAATGGAAAACGTATCTTTGCAGTTTCAACGAGGAATCATTATGGAGAAGCAAAATTGGAAATTTTATTGGAAGTGGAGTGTATTTGTTCTGATGACGATGCTTTGCTTGTTGTCTTTTTATAAATCATACCAAAATGTAAAGTATGAATTACAAGAAGAGTCTCAAACGTTATTTCAGCGGGCAGTTCAAGATGATACAAATAGGCGGATAAAAGATTTAGGGGATGCTTTTTGTTTTTCCTATTCAGGCGCTAATCGATTGGAACGAGATAGCATTACAATCAAGACTGCCGATACGATTATACATATGAAGAATAATAAGGAGGTGGCACGGAGGATGTCTTCACAGGAGAAGTCTGATTTTAGCCTCCAACATTATTTGTCCATGGAGAATCCGATTCAAGTAACCTTGCTGGATAGCGCTTTTCGTGCATCTTTGTATGAACATGCGATTCCGGCTCAGACCGTAACTTGTTATACCTTTATAGACAAGACGGAATGTAGCTCTTCGGATACTTCTTTTTATCAATCTTTTATACCATTAAAAGAAATTGTTTTTGGAGCGAATCGGGCGATCGTTTTGCAAGCGTTTGTTCAATTTCCTTTCCTTTATATAGTAGGTGAAGTGTTTTTGCGAAATATATTTTGGATTCTGGCAATGGTTATTCTCTGGGTTATTGCGATTGTCTTGACATGGAAAAGACCAAGGATAAATATCTTGCCACTACAAGAAGCACCTAAAGAGATGATACAAATAAAAGAAGATATCTTGTTCGATGAAACACATGGCGTATTGCATTATCATAGGCATCGTATCGAATTGGCAAATCAACGGCTGAAACTGTTTTGTATTTTATTAGAACATAAAGGATATTTCATAGAGTCCGATCAGCTGAAAGAAGAAATCTGGCCGGATGGAAGTGTGTCCAAAGATGCTCTTACCGCTACGGCTAAAAGGCTTAAAGAGGATTTGTCTCCTATTCCGGGTTTGGTGATAGAGAGTGCTCGGGGTAAAGGATATTCGCTAAAGATCGTTTCGGGAGAGTAAATTCTCTATCTCAACGTTCATTTGATGGTTTATTTGTGTGATGAGCTTGCTATCGGCAGTAGTACTGACTTGGCTAAGTAATATATACTGACTTGCCCAACACAGTATATATTACTTAGCTAAGTCTGTATTGGTCTTAGGATTGCCAATCTTTTGGGCTGACTTTTAGCTGATAGTCCCAGAATAAGAGGCTTGCCAGTCTAAGGTCACCTATTTATATCGTGAGTTGAATGAATTTGTGCAAACAATGTTAATTATTTTTGTCCGGGTGAATCTCGTTCATGAATAAGATAGAACATGGTCAACCTCTTTTATTACTAAGTCGCAAACTGGTCAACCTGCTTTATAAATAAGACGCTAAGTAGTCAACTAAAAACGTTAACATACAGGGGTATTGTTGTTTCTCGTAGGGAAAACAATGGTTTCTCCTGTAGGAAACTTTAGTTTCTTCCTAGGGAAACAAAAGTTTTACAGTTATAAAACAAAAGTTTCATAAGCGGAAAACTTTTGTTTTTGCTTAGAAAAACTGTAAACTATTATACGTTAATGCTTTATAGGTATCAAGAAGACTGCTGAAGTGATGAAATACGGCGAGTGTAAGAAGATCGTTCTGTTTTGTGGTGAAAAAGCGTAAGCGATTGTAGATAGGATCGGATTATTGTAGATGTTTTTTTATCTGCAATCATGGGTTAAACATCATATAACCAGAGGTCTATATGCGAAGTTGTAGATGTTGTAGATGTTTTTGATTATTTATAGGAAAGGATAGGGTGGTAAATTAATAGTGAGTGGGACGAGAGCGTTTTTAAGCAGATAGCCTTAGGGCAATTTATATAAAGGTATTTGCACGATACGATGTGCAATTTTTATACAAAATTGCACATCGTATCGTGCAATTTTGTATATTTGTCCTTTAAACATGAATCGATATGGAGACCTTATTTCGTTCCTTTAGAACTCAATTAGAGCATACTTCGACAGAAGTCGTGCGTTTTCTTCACGATCAGATCGCATGGGATAGCCGATTGGTTGCGATTTTAGGTGCTCGTGGTGTTGGGAAGACTACCCTATTGTTGCAGCATATCAAATTGTATGATCGTGAGGATGAGTCTTTGTATGTTACGGCAGATGATTTCTATTTTACCAAGTATCGGTTATTCGACATGGCTTATCAATTTTATAATCTGGGTGGGAAAAAACTTTATATTGACGAGATTCATAAATACAAGGATTGGTCTAGGGAGGTGAAGAATATATACGATCAAATTCCTGGTCTTCAAGTTATCTATACAGGTTCGTCTATTCTTGATCTGGAGAAAGGTGGTGCGGATTTAAGTCGCAGGAAGGTAGAGTATAGATTACCCGGACTTTCTTTTCGGGAATATTTGAATATATCGCAGGGGTGGCAGCTTCCATCGTATTCGTTGGAAGAGATTCTTGCTGGGAAGGTTGAGTTCCCTTATAAGGAAGCTCGTCCACTCAAATTATTTAACGATTATTTATCGACAGGTTATTATCCATTTTTTCAAGATACGGAATATCTCTTGCGTCTGCGTAGCGTGATTAACCAAATGGTGGAATCTGATATTCCGATTTTTGCGGATATGACGGTGGCTTCTGCCGTAAAGTTGAAGAAATTATTATATGTATTAGCTCAAAGTGTCCCTTTCAAACCAAATTATACGAAGTTGGCGAGAGATTTGGATATCAGCCGGAATGTGTTGCCCGACTACATGAGTTATTTGGAGAAGGCAGGTCTGGTTAATTTACTGCGAGAAAAAGCGCAGGGCTTGAAATTATTGGAGAAAGTAGAGAAGATCTATCTGAATAATACGAATCTGGCTTATGCGTTGTCGGAGCAGGTACCGGATATCGGTTCCGTGCGTGAGACGGTTTTTCTATCTTGGATGCGAGTCGTATGCTTCGTTACTTCTTCTGCGATTTCAGACTTTGAGATAGATGGCCGAACCTTTGAGATTGGGGGAAAGAATAAGACGCGGCAACAGATCAAGCAAGCGGCGGATGGGTATGTGGTGAAAGATGACATAGAGTATGCTTTCCGCAATATGATTCCTTTATGGATGTTTGGCTTTATCTATTGAATATCCATCAAGGTCTTGCCACGATCATTACATAATCCCTCTCGAACACTTTAGGATCGTCTAAGAATTTGATCAGGTCTTTTTGGCGGGAGGAGCCTGTGCGTTTAACGGTCTCACGCATTTCGGTGACGGTACGAATCATATAAACACAGTCATCGGTTTGTCCGTCTGGCCAGAACGGAAGTCCATCATCTATATCATTGATAAATCCTCCGGAGCTTTTGGGTAAGGCGTATGTTTTCTTCTCTTTCTTGAGATAGACTACTCGATGGGTGATAACCGGTTTGTAATCGTCCAGCCATCCCAGCCAATTATAGATGGCGGGAGAACCTTTTTGAAAGACTCCCATAAATAGCCCATTCGGATTCTCCAAGAAAGAACGAAGACCGGTCGGTTTATCTTGATTGTCTTTATGAAGCGCATATAAAGGGGTGATCGAGTGGGAACTTGAAAGCTGGTATACCGTATCTCGATAAGGAATCAAGAAATTTATTCGGTCTTGATCCGTATTCCAATAAAAGGTTTGAAACCGGGTGATCGTATCCGGAGAGACGTTAATATCTTTGGCATCCGCAAGGATGAATTTGCAAAGCGTATCTCCTCGAAGGTTGAATGTCGTTATTCCTTTCGGGATTTTAGAGCCTTCCGCGTAATCACAAAGCATATATCCCGAGGAGGAGAAGCCTACTATTTGACTGGCATCCGCATTTATCGAATATTTGGTAGGCAGGTTTTCGGGGAATATATAATTCTGAATGGTCAGCATCGTATCTAATGTGGGTAATTCCCCGATACATGGCCTTATATCGTTGAATGTGGTCGAATCTTTTTTATTGTCTTGGTCGAGGCCGCTCAAGGCGCAGTACATACGGGTTGTTTTCTTGTCGTAAAATAGATTAAGGCCGTTCATCCCATGGTTCCATTTATAATCCAAGGCCTTAAATCCATATCGTTTGCTGGGAATGCCTTGCTTACGATAATAAATACGTGGGTTATTGAATGTGATAAAAGCGTCGCTATCCGGAATAGCGATCGCTTGTGTTACCGTGTAACGAGCGTCTCCAACATTATAATATTCCAGCTTAGAGGCTATTTGACTCAGTTTCAACATCGCTGGATGGTCCAGCGCCTTTTCTATATCAATGAGGGCCGGAGTTGTCGAACGATTATACTCCGCTTCATATTGGGGAGAGGTGGGTTGATTCCTTTGTTGGCAACTATTCAAGAGCAATGCAAGGAACAATAAGCATGTTGAGAACTTGGTGATCATGATTGGATACGTATTGTTTCTCGCAAACATATGTAAAATAATTGATTGTAACAAATGATTTTACGAATTTATCATAGATTTGCGATAGCCCCGTAGAATAGTGTCTAGAAATGATGCCTGTATATGATTTTATGATTTAGCGTTCTTTTTCTTAAGCGGAAGCCTTGGGAAAAGCTTTCGAAAACGAACTAGGTGGCTTGTTACGTTACTTCCTGCGATAATGAGGGTAACGGCTAGGATGATCAGGATGATTCCGCAACACAATCGTAACGTTAATGATTCACCGAAGACAGTCACTCCGAAGAATACGGCGGTCAACGGTTCCAAAGCTCCGAGGATAGCCGTCGGGGTGGAGCCGATATATTGGACCGCCAGTGTCGTGCAAAGGAAAGAGATAGCGGTTGGGAATATGGCTAGAGCGATCAGGTTACCCCATAAATACCAATCATGGACAATGTGAAGGCTCCTGCCGAAATCTATACGGACTAAAAACAAGGTCATTCCGAAAAGCAAGACATAGAACGTAAGTTTCAACGTAGCGATATTCTTCAATAGCGGACGATTCGCGCCTACGATATAAATAGCATAGGAAAGAGCGGAAGCCATGACCAACAGGATACCGGTTAAACTAAGAGTCGTTCCGTCGCCACTTTTATAAAGTAAGCCGATACCGCCTAATGCCAGCAAGATACAAAAGATGGTTTGTAACGTTAATTTCTCCTTGAAGACAAACGCCATGATCAGCGCCACTAAGATCGGATAGACAAACAGCAAAGTCGAGGCGATGCCTGCTTCCATATAATTATAGCTTTGGAATAACGCTAGGGAAGAGAAGGAAACCAACAGCCCCATGAGGATTAAAGGAACGATCTCGTTGGGTTTCAACTTAAAGTTCCGCCCTCTCGCTTTGATCATGATACCCAATACCGGGATCGCGAATAAATATCTGAAAAACAGGACTGAATCCGGATTCATACCGGCTTTATACAAGGGTAGGGCGAACAAGGGGTTCATTCCATAAGTCGCGGCGGCGATAGCCCCTAGAACATATCCTTTTGCTTTTGCATTCATGATTAAAAATATTAGCGCGCAAAAGTAGTATATTCATGATAAATATTATATATTTGTAGACTATCATTTCAATAAATCGTTAACTAAAAAGTAATAAATATGCCTCCAGCAGCAAGATTGACAGATATGCATACGTGTCCTATGCAAACCCCGGCTTGGCCATCACCGATACCCCATGTAGGCGGTCCTATTGTAGGGCCGGGAGCGGCGACTGTTCTAATCGGCAAGCTACCGGCGGCGGTAATGGGAGATAATTGCGTTTGTGTAGGCCCTCCGGATACGATCATTAAAGGATCTTCCACCGTGATGATCTGCGGTAAACCTGCCGCCAGAATGGGAGATACGACAGCTCACGGAGGGCAAATCGTATTGGGATGTCCCACCGTTATAATAGGTGGTTAGGAGGATCTGCGGCATATAATATATGTATATTGTGAGAATATTACTATCTTTGCCGCCACTTGAAAACTAAAAATAACAAGACATGGAAACAGTAGTAAGTGGAATCAGACCAACAGGTAATCTGCATCTAGGCAATTACTTTGGCGCGGTAAAGAGTTTCTTGCGGATGCAAGATGAGTATAATTGCTTCTTCTTTATCGCTGATTGGCATTCGTTGACTACTCACCCGCATCCTGACAATATACGAAATAGCGTAAAGACGATCCTCTCGGAATATCTGGCTTGTGGTATCGATCCGGAAAAAGCTACCATTTATATTCAGAGCGATGTGCCGGAGGTGGTAGAGTTGTATCTATATTTGAATATGAACGCCGGTATCGGCGAGTTGATGCGTACGGCTTCCTTTAAGGATAAAGCCCGTCAGCAGTTGCATATCAGCCGGGAAGGATGTGAAGGCGATGTAGAGAAAGAGATTTTTAATGAAGGTAATAAACATAGCGTAAGTGCTGGTTTGTTGACTTACCCGACCTTGATGGCCGCCGATATTATTATCCATAAGGCGTTGAAGGTTCCTGTAGGTAAGGATCAAGAGCAGAATATGGAAATGGCTCGTCGTTTCGCCCGCCGTTTCAATTCTACCTATGGAGTAGATTTCTTCCCGGAACCTGCGTCGTTCCATTTGGGCAATAAGTCCGTGAAAGTACCGGGCTTGGATGGCTCCGGTAAGATGGGTAAGAGTGAGGGTAACGCGATCTACTTGATCGATGATGAGAAAACAATCAAGAAGAAGGTTATGAAAGCGGTTTCCGATGCGGGACCAACCGAGCCGAATAGCGTGAAGCCCGAGCCGATCGCCAATTTATTCACGATGATGGAAATTGTCTCCGAGAAAGAGACCTATGATTTCTTTAATGAGAAATACAACAATTGCGAGATCCGTTACGGCGATATGAAAAAGCAGTTGGCCGAGGATATCAATAAGTTCTGCGCTCCGATCCGTGAGCGTATCTTGGATATGGCCGCCAATACGGAATATCTGGATAAGGTAGCCCGTATGGGTGCGGAGAAAGCTCGTGAGAGCGCTTCTAAGACTTTAAATGAGGTACGCCAGATTATCGGTTTTCGTCCATATTGATGCTTATTAATTAAAAATAAGAAAAAGCGTTTAGGGATAAGTCCTTAAACGCTTTCTTTTTATTAAAACCATTATAAAGAACCTGAAAAGCGATTTGTTAAAAAGAAAAGGTTGTTACTTTGCGGTGAATAGTTACAGATAACAAACGTATGGCTGCTATTACCACCCAAGAATTTGAACATCATTTCAAGAGTTTATATAAGCCCTTGTGTTTGTTTGCGCTTCGTTATACCGATCAGGTGGACGATGCCGAGGATATCGTGCAACAGGCCTTTGCGGATGTATGGGATAAGAACCGGGCTGGTAATGTGATCGGGAATCTCAAGGCTTATTTATATCAAGCGGTGAGGAACCGTTCTCTTTCATTTACCTCACAACCCGTAAACGCTGAGGCCACCGAGCAGTTACCCGACGTAGAAGATACCTCGGAAGAGGAAGACATCCTGCGATCGGAGCGTGACGCCCGCCTGTGGGACGCTATCGATCGGTTGCCTCCCGAACGGAAGAAGATTTTCTTGTTATCCAAACGGGATGGCTTGAAATACCAAGAGATCGCGGAGGAATTGAATTTATCGGTAAAAACGGTTGAGAACCAGATGAGCAAGGCATTGAAAGCTTTGCGAGAGACCGCTATCCGTGTTTATATGTTCTTTTTCGGATAAATTTTATAGAAAGGAATGGGGGTTTTTCATATTTCTCTGTCTTAGAGATAAAGGTTACTTGTTTATTTCATTAAAGCATGGAGAGTGTATGAGGAAGTTGGTGGTATTTGTGATGTTGATGACGTGCGTGATCTCGGCCCAAGCGCAATGGAAAGTGACGCCGGAAGCCGGTATGAACGTGACAAAGTATAAGGGAGATGCCGCTAAGGTAGGCTTTAAGGCTGGGGCCGCAGTCTCTTATACATTCGGATCGGGCTGGTTCTCGCTTCAATCCGGTTTGTATTATGTGCGACGGGGGAAGGGGCTGTCTTCTTATAGTGAGATTTATGGAACTAGTGAGAGTCCATATGGGGGACGGGAAGGTACGAGTATATTTCTCTATCCCGTTTCCAGTGATTATTTGAATCTGTGGGGATACGGTTATGGTAATGGTTACGGCTTTACGGGCTTCTATTATGATACCTATGGAATTAAGGATTTTGATGTAGAAGGTATAAGGCATCGCAGTCAGAAGGAGCATCGTGAATATATCCAATTACCGATCTTGGCTCGTTTCGATTGGCAGGTAAGTAAGGATGTTCGGTTACATTTGGCGGTCGGTCCCTATTTGGCGGTTGGCTTGGGAGGAAAAGTGACGTATGAGGAAAGTGATTATTCTTTAAAAGGAAAGCTGCCCTATAATAAGGAAATATCATATAACCCGTTTAATCCCGGCCAAGGATATGCGGTAGCGCCTCGTTTTGACTGGGGAGCTACCATAGAGGCTGGTATAGAGGTGAAACGGGTCGCTTTTAAGGTTGGCTATGATCTGGGTATAGATAAGCAATACAAGGGATATGCTTATAACATAGGTCTGAACTATCATACGGCTAGTTTTACCTTGGGATACACATTTTAAAGAGAAAATAGGATGAAAGCGATGGTTTGTATAAAGTGGGTATTTATATTCGCGGTGTCGATGATGATTTTCTCATCTTGCGTATCGTCTAGGATCTCGCCGAGTATGAGCGTGGGAGTTCCATTGAAGAAGGGGCAGGCCCCAAATGTCGGATTCCAATGGTATGAGACTGGAAGGACTTATTAAATAGAAGGAATAGTTATGAATAATAACGAGCATGACAATAAATTGGAACAACGCATCCGTTTCGTAGCGAAACGCTATCGGGAAGGAAGCCTTGACTCGGATAAGGCATGGCAGAAGTTCGCTTCTGAGCATGTGATTAGCCGGAAGGTCTCGTTTCGCCGGTATTGGATCGGGGCGGCCGCTGTCGTGTTAGTGCTCGTAGGTCTGGGGACATGGTTTACGGTAGAGAGAAACGCCCCGGATTGGGTTGCGATTACTACCGCCCCCGGACAAATGAAAGATGTTTACCTTCCGGATAGTACCTTGGTCGCTTTGGCCGGCGATTCATGGATCCGGTATGACGCGAAGAGATATGATAAAGAGAGGCGTGCCGTGGAGATGAATGGAAAGGCCTTTTTCCAAGTGACGAGGAACGAGGCACGCCCTTTCTCAGTGAAAACGAGCCAAACGGAAGTTACGGTGCTGGGAACAAGTTTCCAGATAGATGAGAAGCCTACCGTTACGGAAGTCAATGTAGTTACCGGCAAGGTATGTTTTACCGCCGGGGAGGAAAAGGAGAATGTGATACTTACCGCTGGAATGTCGGCTCAGTATTCTATGGAGAACAAGGAGATAACGGTAGTGACGGAAGAAGACGTGAACAAGTTGGCTTGGAGGACAGGGCAACTTCGTTTTATGGAGACACCGCTGGATAAGGTGATTGAGGACTTGAGTGATTATTATCAAGTCAAGATTGCGAACCAGACAAAGAATGAGGGAGCGAGATTGACCGCTACTTTTAATAATCTGCCTTTGGAGGATGTCTTGCAGGTTGTTAACCAGACATTGGACGCACGTTTGGTTTCCACTTCGAAGAAATAAAATCAGATCATTTATGAGATCTATTGTTGTATGGCTGATAGGGATTCTTTTGCTTCCCGGTTGGATGGGACATCTATATGCGCAGATGCCCGAACCTACGCCGACGGTTACGTTGGATATGCGGCAGGTTCCCCTGTTGGATATATTGATGGAGCTTGAGAAACAAACCGGATTGTTCTTCTCGTACGAGTCCTCTCTGCTGAAAGAGCTGCCAGAGGTTTCCCTGTCGGTCCGGGATGAATCCTTGTCGTACTGCTTGAAGCGCTTATTTTCCCCATTACCGATTATTTATCGGGTTACGGGGCAATATATCATCTTAAAGCGAAAGCCCCGTCAATATACGATCAGCGGATTCGTCAGGGATTCAGCCTCGTATGAGAGTTTGTTGGGGGCCTCGGTTCTGGTGAAAAGTTCGAGGGGAGGGACGATGTCTAATAATTACGGCTTTTACAGCTTGATACTTCCACCCGGTAAGGTTCGCCTTAGGGCCTCGTACGTGGGCTTTAAGGCGATGGAGATAGAGATCGATTTGCAAAGGGATACGATGATCGACTTCCCGTTGAGGTCATTGGCCTCGTTAGGCGAGGTCGTTATTCGGGGGACCCGGCCTCGCTACGAGATATTGAGTAGCCGTGCGGGGGTGATCGACGTACCTGCCGAGCGGGTGAAGTCGATGCCCGCTTTGCTGGGGGAGGCGGATCTGGTGAAGACCTTACAGCAGTTGCCGGGCGTGGCGGTAGGCACCGAGGGAATGACCGGCTTGTATGTTCGTGGGGGCGGGGCCGATGAGAATTTGTATCTGCTGGATGGAAATCCGGTCTATCATGTGAACCATTTGTTGGGGTTTTTCTCGGCGTTCAACCCGGACGCGATAAAGAATACCCGGTTTTATAAAGGGAGCTTTCCGGCGGAATACGGGGGAAGGCTCTCGTCGGTTGTAGATGTCCGTATGAATGACGGTAACCGGCAGGAGTATCACGGGAATATCTCCGTAGGGTTGCTTTCCGCACGGGCGAATCTAGAGGGGCCGATTGTTAAGGATCGCTCCTCGTTTAATGTCTCGGTACGCCGTACGTGGTTGGATTTGATAACAGGGACGGCTTTGGCGATCGTTAATAAGAACAGTGATACCAAGGAGAGTTTCGGTTATCACTTTTTTGATATAAATGCGAAGGTGAACCATTCTTTCTCGGAACGTAGCCGGGCCTATTTGAGCTTTTATATGGGGCAAGATGCTTTTCGGCAGGGAAGCAAGGAGAAGCATGAGGATTCGGATGATATGTTTCTCTGGCGTTGGGGAAACTTGATCGGCTCCGCAGGGTGGAACTACGTGTTCGGGCAAAAGCTGTTTGGTAATCTAATGGTGGGCTACAGCCGTTTTCGCTCGCATATCCGGCAAGAGGCGAAGGGGTATGAAATCGAAGGAAATAGGGCAGAACGGCAATCAATTAAGCGGGATAGCCGTTATAAATCGGAGATGGAGGATCTGAGCGTACGGCTGTCAGTGGATTACAGTCCTTCAATGAATCACCGGATACGAATGGGCACGGATTACCTGTATCATAATTTTCGCCCGGAGAATAGCCAGCAACGGTCTTGGGTGAACGATTCGTTAGTAAATCCCGTATATGAGCTTTTGTATGATTATTCCTTGATAAAAGGGCATGAGTTCTCTTTGTTTGCCGAGGATGAGATGCGGGTCACGGATCGCTTGCGGGTGAATGCCGGATTGCGGTATACCTTGTTTCATGTAGAGAATGAGATCTATCATTCTTTTCAGCCTCGTTTGTCGGCACGTTATTTACTTCGTCCGGATCTATCGGCGAAGATATCCTACAGTAAGATGAACCAATATGTCCACTTATTATCGAATACCTATGTGAACCAGCCTACGGATATTTGGGTCCCGGTGACGGAGCAAGTCCCTCCGATGAGTTCTCACCAGATTACTGCCGGGCTTTATTATAATCTGAAACGGATGTATGATTTCTCGATCGAGGGGTATTATAAACGGTTGAATAACTTGATTGATTATAAGGATCATTGGCCGGTTGAGACACATTTCTCCGGTTGGGAAGACCGGGTCGGTTTGGGAAAGGGTAAGACCTATGGTGTGGAGTTTATGGCGCAAAAGACAAATGGGAAGACAACCGGATGGATCGGGTATACGCTCTCTTGGTCGGATCGGTGGTTTCCGGATGGTTCCGTGAATAAGGGGCGTCATTTCCCGTTTCGCTTCGACAACCGGCATAAGGTGAATGTGGTCGTTTCTCGTAAGTTATCCCGGAAGGTGGAGTTAACGGGAGCTTGGGTGTTCGCCTCAGGAAACCATATTAGCTTGCCGGAGTATAAATATCTGTCTCCGATTTATCAGAAAGAGAACGGGTATGCCGGAGTAGATTCATACAGACCGATGAATTCAGGTTTGAGCGCTCGTAATAATTATCAATTGTCTCCTTATCACCGTTTGGATCTGGGCGTGAATTTTTATCGATATAAAAAGAAGGGTCGGATGGGGATTTGGAACATAAGTATATACAATACGTATTTGAAACCGAATCCCTTCATGACGGAGGTTATGGTAAACCAGGATATAAATCAGCGATATCATGTAGTGCTACAGGAGACGATTTTGTTCTATTGCATGCCCTCGGTTTCTTATACTTATAAATTCTAGCTTATGAGAAGATATTTACCTTACCTGTTCGTGTTAGGATTATTGATGGTCTCTTGCGTTCGGGATGTGGAGATTGATTTGGAGGATCTGCCGGATCGGATTGTACTGAACGCATCGGTATGTCCCGGAAAGGAGGTGTGTGCTCATCTCTCGAAAACATGGTTTATCATGGATAGCGTTCCCGATTTTGAGCTATCCGACGCAAAAGTCCGTGTCTATGTCAATGATGAGTTTCAAGGTCTTATGCGCAATGATGACCTGCCGGAAGATTCTATACATTCACGGGGGCAATATGTTCTGCCCGGTTGTTTCGTGAGACAGGGGGATTGTTTGCGTATAGAGGCCGAGGCCGATGGGTATGAGCCGGTATCCGGGGAAACTCGTATCCCCGGTCGGGCACGGATTTATGAGGTGGATACCTTATCCTATCGATCTTCTGCCTGCTATGCCGAATATCTGCGTTTCTCTGTTAAAATCGGGGTTGAGACGGATTCCTATTATCGTTTAATCGTGGAGCAGATCTTGGACTTCCGGAAGGGGGATAGTACCCGTACCGTAACCTCTTTCCGTAGCTTAGGAGGATATAGTTGGTATTATTCTGGTTTTAGCGTGGATTATGAGGATCCTGTTTTCCAGTCTTTTGGAGGTAGTCCTATCACGAGCCAGATGGATGGGCGTTACTGTATGGGTGTATTTAGAGGGGAGGATCTGGTTAATACGAATGCTATTAAGGTTTCTGTTTTTCCTGTTGAATACTCGTATGAGAGTGATACCCTTTCTATGGACGTTCATTACGATGTGCGCCTGTTGTCTATCTCCGAGGATTATTATCGATATATGAAGATTATGAGGGGGTACTCTATCACGATCGGCGACGCGAATTTCGGGGCGTTGATAGAGCCTGCCGATACGTATTCGAATGTGGAGAACGGCTTTGGGATTGTCGCCGGATATCAAGAGGATAAATTGCGTATCACGATGCCGAGAGACACGGTGCCTCCTTATTGGAATCCTTGGGATGGATAAGCCCATCCCGCGTTGACGACCTGCGCTTGCCGGTTCATACATCATGAAGCGGTAAGTTCACGAGGTATGAAAAAAAGGCTTTTCCTTGATAAGGGTATTCCCGGGAGATCCTGTCTTATCAATGAACTCAATAAAGTAGAATGATGACAGAGTGGATGAATAAATGGCTTATGGCCATTTTTTGCTGGATGATTTTTATGCCTGTACCAGACCTCTTGGCCCAATCAGCCAAGACGAAGGATGATCCCCGGATTACGTTGCGTATGAAGGAGGTTTCGTTGCCGGAGGTCTTGTCGGAGATCGAAAGGCAGGCGGGCGTGAGCTTCTCGTATGAGTCTTCTTTGTTGAAAGAGCTTCCGAAGATCAGTTTCCAAGTGAAAGATGAGGCATTGACGGATTGTTTGACCCGCTTGTTCGAGTCGTATCCGATCGTGTATAAGGTGAGTAGAAAGATCGTGATTCTGAAGCGTAGACAGAGACAGGTAACGATCAGCGGCTTCGTGAGGGACCAAGCGTCCTCGGAGTCTCTGATCGGAGCCTCTGTTTATGAGGTCGCCAGCCGGAAAGGCTCGGCTACGAATAGCTATGGTTTTTTCAGTTTGACGCTTCCGCCGGGAATATCCGCTTGCATGCTTCTTACATTGGCTATGAGAGCTGTTCCTTTAATTTCACGGAATTGGATAGGGATACTTTGTTAAATATTGAGTTGCGTCCGAACGCCCGTCTGGAGGAAGTGGTAGTTACGGCTTCGGAGCGGGATCGTTTGTCTGTAAATAACACCTTGATGGGAACGATGGGGTTTAGCCAGAAGACGATCAAGGCGACACCGACCCTGTTTGGTGAGTCCGATATCGTGAAGACCTTGCAACTGACTCCGGGTGTAGCCAGTGGGACAGAGGGACTGGCCGGTTTATATGTTCGTGGCGGCGACCAAGATGGAAATCTGTTTTTGATAGACGGTAATCCGGTTTACCAGATCAATCATGTCGGCGGGCTATTCTCCGCTTTCAATCCGGAGGCGATCCGTAATCTGGACTTTTTCAAGGCGGGTTTCCCTGCGAGATATGGCGGGCGACTCTCGTCTGTAGTAGATGTCCATACCAAAGAGGGCAATATGAAAGAGTACCATGGTAGCGCTACGATCGGGCTGATCTCCGGTAATCTGAGCTTGGAAGGCCCTATCATCAAGGACCGCACGGCT
This sequence comes from Parabacteroides sp. AF21-43, assembly GCF_003635435.1. NCBI lineage: Bacteria > Pseudomonadati > Bacteroidota > Bacteroidia > Bacteroidales > Tannerellaceae > Parabacteroides > Parabacteroides sp. AF21-43. The sequence goes on from NZ_QTMG01000012.1 coordinate 61,108, forward strand.
TTTCAGATAGCGCTTAGACGCTCGTGGCTGGATGTACTCTCTGCCCCAGCGATAGCGATAGCAAATAAGATTCGAAAAGACGGTCATAAAATAAATCTTCGTTACGCTTTTCACGATTTGAATTTAAAGCTTAATCATCGTTTCAGCGATCGCAGCCGGATGTTTTTCAGCTTATATAACGGGAATGATGTATTAAAAGGAGGGGGAACGGATTTCTCAACAAAAGAAGAGCAAGTCCCTTATACGGATGGTACCCATTCATCGCTGCGTTGGGGTAATTTGATGGGAACCTTGGGCTGGACTTATGTCTTCAATAACCGTTTGTTCGGACGGGTTTCCGGGGTCTTTTCACGGTATCGCTCGAATGTACGGAGTTCAAAAGAATATAATTATGGTGTGGAAGGAGAAGATAATTATCTCTCTTCTTCATCGGAAACGAGTAGTTCTACCTCTATCTTGGATATGGGCGTCCGTTCCTCTTTTGATTACACGCCTTCTACGTCGCATGTGATTCGTTTTGGAGGGGATTTCTTGATGCACCGTTTCCGCCCGGAGTATAATGAGGTGAAAGCAGCCGGTTCCGGTATGCTGGAGTTTTCGAATATAGGGAAAATATATACGAATGATCTGCTATGGGCCCGTGAGGCGGCTGTCTTCGGAGAGGATGATTGGAATGTCTTACCTAGCTTGCGTTTGAATGCGGGGCTTCGGTTTAGCCTGTTCAATGTGGAGCGGAAGGCTTATACCTTATTGGAGCCTCGCGCTTCCTTGAGATGGTTGCTACGTGACGATCTTAGCTTCAAAGCCTCATACGCCCGTATGGGGCAATATATCCATTTATTGGGCAACAGTTATATAAATTTGCCGACGGATGCGTGGATGCCTGTTACCCGTAAGTTGAAACCTTTAATCAGCGATCAAGTCTCCGCTGGTTTCTATTATAATCTGATGCGTTCTTATAGTTTCTCGGTGGAGGGGTATTATAAATGGATGAAGAACCTGTTGGATTATAAAGACGGCTATTCCTTCTTGCCCGGTACGGCGGCTTGGGAGGAAAAAATGGCGGTCGGCAAGGGACGTTCGTATGGCGTGGAGTTCTTGGCTCGCAAGGAAAGCGGACGTACGACCGGTTGGATAGGATATACACTTTCATGGTCGGATCGGCGTTTCGATGAGATCGATAACGGGCGACGCTTTCCGGCACGTTACGATAACCGGCATAAGCTGAATATCGTGGTTTCGCATAAACTGTCGGACAAGGTGGAACTGACAGCCGCTTGGACGTATACTTCCGGCAATCGAATGACCTTGTCGTTGGAGAGTTATGAGCAAGCGCAGGCTGGCACGCTTAATTCCCTTGACCCATACGGACAGGATAACTGGTCGGGATCATCCGGGGAAGTGGTGGATTTGTATACACGCCGTAATAATTACCAGATGCCGGCTTATCATCGTCTGGATTTGGGACTTAATATTTACCGTCCGAAGAAGAAGGGACGAATGGGCATCTGGAATATCAGTATTTATAATGTATATAGCCGGATGAATCCGTTTATGGTCTATAAAAGTGATAACTGGGAACGAACGAATAACTTAGTCCCGGGTTCTTCTTCTCCCTATAGCGGTAAAACAAAACCTTGTTTTAAGTTGATAGGTATTATGCCTATCATACCTTCCATATCATATACTTATAAATTCTAGGAAGATGAAACAGATAAAGAATATTCTAATAAATACGATTTGTATAGTAAGCCTGTTTGGTTTGATGTCTTGCATCAAGGAGATCGACCTTGAATCCTTACGGCCGGATCCTACCTTGGTAGTGAACTGTGTCGCTATAACCGGCGAACCCTTAACTGTAAGTGTCTCCCGTACTTGGTTTTTCACGGATGATCATCCGAACGTGACTTTGGATAAAGCCGAGGTGAATTTATTCGTGAATGGCGTTTTTAAAGAGCGTATGAGCTTTCAGGAGGGGGATGAGGCATTTAACACGAAAGGTTATTTCAAGTCTGATTTTATACCGGTGAAAGGGGATCGTATCCGTGTGGAAGCCTCTTATCCGGAATATGGTGTGGCAAGTGCTGAGACGGTCATGCCTGAGCCTGCTCAGGTCTTGAAAGCGGGGGTAACCTATGCCACGGTAGCTGGCTCTTTTGGTTCTGCTCGCCAGAATGCGATTTATCAGGTAACGCTCAAAGATAACCCTGCCGAGGAGAATTATTATTTACTTCGTATGGAAGAGGGCATTCCTGTTTTTGATGGAATAGCTAAGGAATATACAGGAGAATATAAATGGTTCTCGGTGAGTCCAAACTATGCGACTGAACCTGTTTTTGGCCAATCGTTGACGGCCTTGGATCAAATCTTTGGCAATGACTGGATGTATGGGTATGATGGGAAGGTCTTTTCTGATGAGTTAATAAACGGGCAAGAATATACCTTGCACTTAACGGATGAGTATTATTATGAACCTTATTATGGATCATATCCGCTAAAAGTAGTCCCGGATTCGATAGGGATAGAAGATCTAAATGAGGAAGATTTTCTTCCGATTCCTCCCAAGCACCTACGGGTACACCTATATGCTATCTCAGCGGAATACTATCGATATCTGAAAGTTTTGCAAGATAAAGACACGGATTCAGTTTCGAACCTTTTGATCGATGGCGGTCTGGCCGAACCGATCCGTGTATTTAGCAATATAGACGGTGGTGTCGGTATCCTAGGCAGTTGCCATGTAGGAATGTTTGAGACGGAAATAGCGTCTTCCTCACATTCCAATCTTGAAGCGGCCCGATTTGAAGACGGGATAGACTAGGAACTGTGGTTCCATCTTCCGTCGTACCGGGTTGTATTCATAGTTGATACCGGCTCCCATCCAGAAATTATCAGTAACCTTGAACTCCATTGAGCCGCCCACTTGGGTATGGTAGAGAAAAGGGTTGCTGAGCATATGGGGGTTGTTGTACTCGTCGGCGTAATAAGCGTATTGTCCCCAGCCTTTCAGTTTCAACCAGTCAGTAGGTTGATATTCCACTTGTACGTTTGCGCCCGCTGTTATTCCGGGACTAGGGTTGAAGGGACTAAAGAAACGACCACCGAATCCTCCGCCATAAAGACTCCAATTGCCGCTGTGCCAAGAAATACCCCCGTTCATGATCGTCATGCCTCCGACTCCCGGCCATGTATATTGAACACCGTTAGCGATAAGATCGAAGCTCTCGTTTAGCCGTTTCATATAAGTCTCATTGAAATCCAACGCCATTGGCGATACCTCCCGAAGCATCGGGGTATATACGTTAAAGAACGGCTGATAGGCGGCGGAAGATATCTGCATATCCATCGGACGCTCTTGTAGGGACGTATGGGGAATATCGGGCGTGAACTCCCGCAATTTAATATCGATATCCCGTGTCCCCGCAGGGGTAAATGTCTTATAAGAGGCTTTCGGGATGTTCAACTCATACGTCTTGTTTTTAGGCAGGACGATGATTTTACCTTCTTTATTTAAAATAAACGAAAAGTCAGACTGTGCCTGGATTCCAACGACACATATCCATGCCATGAATATAAATAATCCTCGTCTCATACACTCTCCTCCTATTTTTGATGTGAAGGTAACTTTTTTTTGAATAAGATGCAACTTTTAGGATACCTATTTCATCCATATAATAGAGAGCATAAGTACTTATGGATGAACAACTGTTAATCGATGGATGTATGCGAGGCGAATCATGGGCTCGTAAGGAATTGTACGAGCAATATGTTCCTGCTATGATGAGTGTTTGCATGCGTTACGTGGGTGACAGGGAGACGGCCCGTGATCTTCTGCAGGACGGGTTCGTGAAGATATTTACGAAGATCCGGTCGTATTCCGGCTCCGGGGCTTTCGGGGGATGGATACGGCGGATCTTTGTCACTACGGCTCTTGAATATCTCCGGTCTTCAGAGAACACGAGGCTAAGTGTAGGTCTGGACGGCTATGACGACAGTTTGGAAGATATCAACTATTCCGTATTGGACCGTTTATCGGCGGACGACTTGTTGGCTTGCGTGGCCCAATTGCCGCCGGGATATCGTACGGTCTTCAACTTATATGCGATAGAGGGATATACGCATAGCGAGATCGCCGAGATGCTGCATGTACAGGAGGCGACTTCCCGCTCCCAGTTTATCCGGGCGAGGAACGCTTTGCAAAAGAGTGTACAATCTTTAATAAGGCATGAAAATGCGGGACGATAAGGATCATAACGAACGGCTGGATGATTTCAGCGGCTATATGCGGCAGCGCTTGGAAGAGCACCGGTTGCCGGTAGATGCCGGCTGCTGGGATGAGGTGGAGGCCCGGATGAACCGGAGAGCGAGATCACGGGGTTGGTTGTGGACGGGAGGCTTGGCCGCCGCCGCAGTGCTGGCTTTGGTTATTTGGCTGCTACCTTCCCCGGAGAAGATGCCATTGGAGGAATTGAGCCCCTTTCAGAAAGAGATATCGGAGAAAGCGGAGGAAATGAATATTCTTCCGGAGCATCCCGTTTTACCTGTAGAGCCTGTAAAGAAACGTATAGCGAAAGTGCTGAAATGGGAAAAAAAGGCTAAGCTTTCCGCTATTGTCGGGGAAAAGGAAGCGATCCGGGAGGATGAGAAGTGTGAGACTATCGAGATTATTGAGAAGGATGCGATTGCGGCTATCGTAGAAGAACCGTCTGCGAAGGAGGATGCGTCTGAGGATTCGACGGACATAGTCGTTAAGCGAGGTGACTCTACGGTTCCTCTACCGGAAGGCGAACGAAGTCCCCGACGAAAAGCCTCTTTGAAAAAGAAAGCCAAGAAGAGTAAACGGAATAAGTGGTTATTGGCCGCCGCCGTTGGCTCTAGTGGTTATGTAGATAGCTTTTTAAATACGGATATGAGTTATGGCGATGTTTCTTCTCCGGGAGATATGAATGTTCCTTCCCAAGATCCTGATCCGAATAAGCCGGATAAAGACGATAATGAGAAGGAGAATGGCAATACGCCTCCCCAAACGGCCTCATTCCGTAATGCCCCGGTATTACGGAGTTCTAAGGTGGATGAGAACTTCTTGGATAATCGTTCGTTCGAATCTTATCCGGACGTTAGCTACTCCCTTCCGATATCTTTTGGTTTTACGGTACGGAAGGATTTGAGCCGGCGTATAGCCGTGGAAAGTGGATTGATGTATACGTATTTATCCACTACATTCAAGAGGGGAGGGGATTGCCCGTCGGAGGTGAAATCGTCTTTGCATTATCTGGGTATTCCTTTGAATCTGGTGGTTTATGTATGGAGGAATCAGCGATGGAATGTCTATCTCTCCGGAGGCTTTATGATGGAGAAGGGTTTGCAGGCCGTGCATAGCGGTTATATCGCCGGAAACGGAACGACTATCTCTAAGAGCAAAAAGGAGGGCATCCACGGTATGCAATGGTCCGTGAATGCCTCGGTCGGTGCCGCTTATCGTTTCTATGGGGATTGGAGTCTCTATTTCGAGCCTCGCTTCTCCCATTATTTCGACTGTGATCAACCGGCTAGTATTCGTACAGACAAGCCGTTGGGATTTGGGTTGAGCGCAGGTATACGATATGCTTTTTAATGATTAAATCTATTATAATTATGCGGAAACTTTTTTATTGGGCGTTTGCCTTTAGCCTTTGCGTCTTAATGGGATGCAAGGATGATGGAGTGAGAATGGAGGTCGTGCGGTATGCTATCAACGAACCGGTATTCATGTCGATCTCCGAGTTTCGGAATTCAGTGAAGGTGACGGATGAGGTGGTGCCAATCACCAAGCGGGGTAAGATCTGTTTCTATAAGGATTACCTGTATATTTCTTCCCCGGATAAGGGCATCCATATCGTGGATAACAGGAATCCGGCATCTCCCCGGATAGCGGGCTTTGTAGAGTTGATCGGTAACGAGGATCTCTCGATCAAGGATGATAAATTGTATGCGGATTCGTATGTGGATCTGGTCTGGTTCGATATCTCCGATCCGGAGAGACCTGAATTGGAAGGTCGTGTGGAGAACGCTTTCCGTTATGCGCTTCCGACCATAGAGAATGGCTATGGGTTCGATTATAATATGTGTTATTCGGAAGAAGCGAGAGCGAAAGGTGTCGTGGTTGGTTGGGAGCCGAAGGAACGGGAGGAAACCATTTACCATTATCCGAGTTATGGCGGTGATCTGATGGCGAACGATGCGGCGCCGGGTACTTCCACGCAGGGCGTGAACGGATCTATGGCTCGTTTTTCTATTTATGGTAAGTACTTATATACGGTAGAACAGAATATCATGTGTGTTTTCGACCTGTCTGGAGACAAGCCTGTCTTGACGACAAACGACATTTGGTTGCAACGTGGTGTCGAGACTCTTTTCAACTATAAAGATAAGATGTTCATGGGAACTCCGACCGGCATGTTGATCTATTCGCTGGAAGATCCGCTAGCGCCTAAGTATCGTTCTTCCGTAAGTCATGTCTTTGGTTGTGATCCGGTTGTCGTGGAGGATGACTTAGCGTATGTGACCGTGCATTCCGGAAATACTTGCGGGCAAAATACCAATGAACTGATGCTCATAGACGTGAGTGATGTAGACCAACCGAACTTGCTGGTTACTTATGGCATGAAATGCCCGAAAGGACTAGGTATCGATAACGGTACTTTATTCCTCTGTGACGAAGGGTTAAAGGTCTTCAACGCGAAAGATCCTATGACCTTGCTGGCTAATCAGCTTGTTCATTATGCAGGTATGGAGGGTTACGATGTAATCCCTTTTAAGAATACCTTGATGATGATCGCCGATGATGGCCTTTACCAATACGATTATTCCAATTTACAGGCGATATCTCAGTTAAGTAAATTGCCAATGGGCGAATAGAGTTTAATATTCCTCTTCGCTATTCGCTTCGCAAGGTGTTTACCGGATTGCGGGATGCCGCCTTATAACTATGCCTGCTTACGGTCAGTAGCGTAACCATCAATACGATACCGCCGGATAGCAGGCTTGTTTCTATGGAGTACGTTCACGAAAATTCGCTACTTTTTATGTGTTATTTATGCGAGAATGTAAATAAAATGAGCTTCCTACTTTGATGTTATAATATTTATTCTGATCTTGCGGATGTTATTGTGTTTGATAAATTAAAATCTAAAACTATTATTATGAATCATTTTAACAATGTGCACGGACTAAAAGGATGCATTCGTTGTTTGACTTTAAAAAACGTGCTTTTAGCTCATTTTTTATTGGCTTTTTCAGTGGCAGGTAGTGTTTCCGCCGAGGTTTTGCCTACATCTTATTTAAATGGCATTGAACAACAATCCCGGAAAGTTGCAGGACGTGTTTTGCAAAGAGTTGATAACGAGCCGGTCATTGGTGCTAATATTGTTGTGACAGGTACAACAATCGGTACAATTACAGATGTGGAGGGACGTTTCTCATTGGACAACTTGCCGGCAAATGCCCGTACGCTTACCGTATCTTTTGTTGGCATGACTTCGCAAACGCTTCCGATCAAATCAGAGATGATGATACTTCTGGAGGATGATTCGGAAACATTGGATGAGGTGATGGTCGTGGCCTATGGTACGGCTAAGAAAAGTACATTTACTGGATCTGCCAGTTTGCTGAAGTCAGAGAAGATAGAGGCTCGTCCTGTTACATCGGCAACTTCAGCTTTGCTAGGATCTACGCCGGGTGTGCAAGTAGCCTCAGCCAGTGGTCAGCCCGGTTCAGATTCGGATATCTATATTCGCGGATTGGGTTCTATTTCTGCGACGAATACCCCTTTGATTATACTTAACGGCATGCCCTACGATCAGAGTATCAGTAGTATCAATCCCAGTGATATAGAGAGTATGTCTGTCTTGAAAGATGCTTCATCTGCGGCTCTGTACGGCGCACGAGGTGGTAATGGTGTTATCCTGATAACCACCAAGACGGGTAGTAAGAATCGTATGTCGGTGAATGTGAAAATCAACCAAGGATTCACGAATCGGCAAAGTCAGGATTATGAACGATTGGGCGTGAATGATTATTTGAAAGTATATTGGGAGAGCGCACGCAACCAGTTGATAAGTGGTGGTGCGTCACCAGAGCAAGCGGGAATGGCAGCCGCTCAAAACTTGATTTCAGGAACGCTGGGCTTCAATCCGTTTAACGTGCCGGACGATCAGGTCGTGGATGCGAACGGTGTGCTTAACCCGAACGCTACGTTCATGTGGGCGGATGATACCGATTGGGAAGACGCTATCCAGCGCACGGGCAGCCGTACGGATATAGGCGTGAGCGTGAGCGGAGGTAATAATAAGTCGGATTATTATCTTTCCGCCGGTTATCTGACGGAAGGTGGTTATATCATCGGATCGAAGTTTGACCGATATACCTTGAACACGAATGTTAACTCGCAGATCACCTCGTTCTTGAAGATTGGCGGTACGCTCTCCGGGAATATCAGCAAGGCGGAAGGGCAGCAGTCGCAAGCTTCGGGAAATAACAACAACCCTTTCCGATTCACTCGCTATATCGGACCGATTTATCCGATCCATGTACACGATCCGCGTACCAAAGAATATGTGCTGGATGCCAATGGCAATAAAGTGTACGACTTCGGTCAGGCCTATACGATCGAGGAGGGTGTGGAAGCGCCTTCGCGTGCGTATATCTCTGGTAATAACCCGGCTATTGAGTTGCAAAATATCAGCAACGGATACAAGCGGAATCAATTGAACGCGAAATTGTATGCGGAGATCCGTTTCTTGAATGATTTCAAGTTTACGGTGAACGGAGCCGTGGGAACAAGCTCTCGTTTAGGGCATTCGGCCAGTATCTATTATCCGGAGAAGACTGAGGTGGGGTCAAGCACGAAGACCGTTTCGTTTGAGACAACTTGGACGTTCAACCAATTGCTCTCCTATACAAAGAATTTCGGCAATCACCATGTCGATGTCTTATTAGGACATGAGAGTTATGATTATGAGTACAATTACCTGAAAGGCTCCATGCAAAACCAGACCATCCATAATGGCAACTTTGAGTTCAGCAATTATTCGGTGCCGGACGAGCAAGACTCTTATACGAATACCTACAAGACGGAGGGATTCCTTGCCCGTGCGAACTATGACTATAACAGCCGTTATTTCCTTTCTGCATCCGTGCGCCGCGACGGATCCTCCCGCTTTTACAAGGATTCCCGTTGGGGTACATTCTTCTCGGTAGGAGCTGGTTGGCGTATTGACGAGGAGCGTTTCATGGAAGATCTTGATTTCATCGATTTGCTGAAGTTGCGTGTCGCTTACGGTGAGGTGGGTAATGATGCCATCGGTAGCTACTATGCTTGGCAAGCGGCTTACGAGCAGGCCATGAACGGATTGGAGGCCGGTTATATCCAGCAACGTGTCGTTCGTAATAAGGATTTGCAATGGGAGGTGTCTCGCAATGGCGACGTGGCTTTGGAGTTTGAGTTGTTTAAAAGTCGTTTGTCGGGTAGTATAGAGTATTTCGATCGTCGTTCCAGTAACTTATTGTTCTCGATCCCGCAAGCTCCGGATACGGGTGCTACTAGTGCATATAAAAACGCAGGTACGATGTACAACCGGGGTGTGGAGGTTGATTTGAACGGAAAGGTCATCCAAACAAAGGATTGGACGTGGTCTGTGGGAATTAACGCTACATGGTTGAAAAATCGGATTACCTCTTTGCCGGTAGAACCTTATAACAGCGGAGTACATCGGGTGGAAGAGGGCCATTCGCGCTATGAGTTTTATCTTCGCCAGTGGGCGGGAGTAGACCCTGCTACCGGAAACTCTATCTATGTGCCGGATCCGGAACTGACGGTGGAGTCTGTCGACCTTGTAGAGGTGGATGGAAAAACATATACGACTAACGTGAATGAGGCCATTTATGATTGGGCCGGAGAATCTACACCGAAGGTATCGGGAGGTCTTAATACGAACGTATCTTGGAAGAATCTTTCTTTAAGCCTGTTGTTTAACTTCCAGCTAGGTGGCAAGATGTATGATGTGGGATATTCCGATTTGATGACACAGCCTTCAGGATCCGCATCCTTGACTTCCAACAAGCATGTGGATATCTTGAATCGTTGGCAGAAACCGGGCGATGTTACGAATGTGCCTCGCATCGAGGATTTCGCAGATACGAATATGAATGCGGGAACTTCTACTCGTTGGTTGATCAGCTCGAATATGTTGGAGTTGGCTTCCGCTACTTTGAGCTATGATCTGCCGAAGCAATGGCTGGAGAAGGTTTCCATGCAAGGACTCCGGGTATATGCGTCAGGAGAGAATCTATTTTTGCTGACGAAACGAAAAGGTATTTTCCCTCGTTCAAACATATTCTCAGGATATAGTGGTAATGCAGATGTTTATTTGCCTGCGAGAGTATTTACTTTTGGTTTGAATCTTACTTTTTAAATCATGTTTCCTATGAAAAAAATATATATACTAGTGTTGATATCCTTTGCGGTATTATTCAATGGCTGTAAGGAGGATTTTTTGGAGACAACTTCCACACAAACGGTGGATGAACAAGCGGTGTTCAATGATACCCAATCGGCTATGTTGGCTGTAAATGGCTTGCATAAATTGATGTGGACGGGCGATCTGTCTAGTTCGGCTTTTTATGGCGGTTACGATATGTTGATGATTTGGTATGAGGTGATGGGGGATGATTTGGTATATACGTACAGCAATGCGCAGTTCCAAAAGCAGGCTCAATGGTCGAGCCATCGGAATGCGACGATCGGTAGCGCGACCCATTTTTATCGCTTGTTGCAATATTTTATCTCTAACAGTAGTATGATTATCGATAATATCGATGCTGCGGAAGGTTTGGAGAGCGAGAGGAATTATATCAAGGGACAAGCCCATTTTTACCGGGCTTTCGCCTATTTCACGATGGTACAGATGTATGGCGGCCGTTATAAGGCAGAGGGCGATAACACGCAATTGGGTGTGGTAATTCGTAACGATAACTCAACGGAGCCGAGAGCGAGAGCTTCTGTAGAGGAGGTGTATACGCAGATCAATGAGGATATCGACTTGGCGATCCAATTATTGGGTGCTACGGAGGAGAAACGGACAAATAAGTCGCATATTGATTTGCACGTGGCTCGCGGTTTGAAGGCTCGTATCTTATTGACGCAAGGTAAATGGTTGGAAGCGGCTGAAATGGCTAAATTGGTCGTTGACCTATCAGGAGCCAAATTGCAAGATGATACCTATACGACATTGAATGATCGTTTCAGCGATCAATCAAATACAGAATGGTTGTGGGGATCGAATCCTTTGTTGCAGCAAGCTCCGAACTTGACTCACTTCCATGGATATATGTCGAATGAGATCATTTCGTATAATGGCAATACCCCTCGTGCGATTTATAATAAGTTATACGACAAGATCAGTGATACCGATGTGCGTAAAGGAATTTGGTTTCCGAGGGCGACCGATCCCAATACCCTTCCGCGACCGATCCGGGCGGAGTGTAACAGTAAAGCGTATGCTAATTATATGGCCAATAAGTTTATCGTATCGGATCCTACGACGAAAGGTGGCAGGGATGTTCCTTTCATGCGCTTGCCGGAGATGATGTTGATCATGGCGGAGGGATATGCACGTGCTGGGGAGCCAGGCAAAGCGGCTCAGGCTCTTTATCCGCTGGCAAGTCATCGGGATCCGGAGTATACGTTGTCTACGAAAACGGGCGAAAACTTGATCGAAGAGGTGATGACTCAACGTCGCATAGAGCTTTGGGGGGAAGGTTTCCGTTGGTTCGACTTGAAACGTTTGAATATGGATTTGGACCGTGGACCGGCTCCTCGTCCTGAGGTTTTCCCGAATGGTTTGATTGAATATTGGAACAAAGACGCAATGCCTAAAGTGGTGGATCCAGAAGCTTCTAATTACAATATGTATGGAGATGGAACGGTGACGGGTAACGGGAACAGATATCGCCCGGCCGGACATAGGGATTGGCAATGGGCTATTCCTGATAAAGAGACTCAGCTGAATCCGCTTTGCGAACCGAATCCATAAAGTAAATAAATAGTTATGAGAAGATTTTTTTTAATGTGCCTGTTGCCAATCTTCTTGGCGACAGGTGTTTTTGCTCAACCACAAGCGGATGAGTATCCGTATGATTTGACGTATTTCTTGCCGGAAGGTTCTCATGTTTATGACCCTCAGGTTCCTACCCCGGAAAAAATCTTGGGATTCCAGCTTGGAGAACAACATGCCGGATGGGATCAAGTAGTGGAATATATGAGAACATTGGCGCGATGCAGCGACCGTGTCACGATTAGGGAGACGGGGCGTACCTATCAGCACCGTCCTTTTATAGAGGTCGTGTTTACTTCGGCCAAGAACCAAAAAAATATAGATCGACTGAAGGAGGAGCACTTAAAGTTGAGCGACGTGGCGAAATCGAGAAGCGTGGTGATAGACGACATGCCTGTGATCGTAAGCTTGATTTATAGCATTCATGGAAATGAGGCATCGGGTGTGAACGCTTCGTTGGCTGTTGCCTATCATTTGGCGGCGGCACAAGGGCCTGAGATCGAGGAATTACTAGACCAAGAGATTGTCGTGATGACTCCCGGAGCCAATCCGGATGGAATCAATCGGTTTGCGTCGTGGGTGAATTCCTCTAGAAGTTTCACGAATGTTAGCGATATAAAATCACGTGAGTTTACCGAGCCTTGGCCTTCCAGTCGTACGAACCATTATTGGATCGATTGCAATCGCGACCTGCTTATGGCACAACATCCCGAGGGAATCAATGGCTTAAATGGATATTTTGAATGGTTGCCCAATGTGGTCGTGGATCAACATGAGCAAGGGGCGTTACGTCCTTATTATTTCAGTCCGGGACATCCTAAGCGTACTCATCCGTTTACTCCCCAGCTTAATCAAGACTTGACGGCCGAGATTTCTTCTTATACGGCAAAGGCACTCGATCGGATTGGGACGACTTATTATTCGAAGGAGGGTTATGATGACTTCTATTACGGAAAAGGGGCTGCTTATGGAGATGCGCATGGATCCGTTTGCCTGCTATATGAGCAAGGTTCCACGCGCGGACATTTGCGTAATACCCCGAGCGGGGAATGGACCTTTGGCTGGACAATCCGGAATCAGGCCCTAGCCTCTTGCGCTACGCTGGAAGCGGCCAAGGCGATGCGTACCCGTTTGCTGACTTATCAGAAGGAATATTATGAGCGTACGGCTTCCGAGGCGCAGAAGGAGGCGGTACAGGGCTATGTGTTCGATACACGCGGATCTAAGTCTGTCGCTTTTCATTTCTTGGAGAATATGGCCCGTCATCATATCGAGGTCTATCAGTTGGCGAAGGACTATCAAGCCGCAGGTGACAAGGAGTTCCGAAAAGGTTCAGCTTATGTCATTCCGGTGGCGCAAAAATACAGTACGATGGTTAAGGTGCTTATGGAGGATTGTTTAGAATATACGGATAGTACTTTCTATGATATCTCTACATGGACGTTCCCGTATGCGTTTAACTTGGAGTGTGCTCCGGTGAAGAGTGTCGCCGGATTGATGGGGGATCGGATTGAGCGAAATGATTTTCCGCAAGGACGGCTCATCGGCGGGGAAAGCCGGGTGGGGTATGTGTTTGAGAACCGGGAGTTTTATGCGCCTAAGGTAGTCTATGAGTTGCAGCGTAAGGGGATTCGGGTCAGTGCGACCAACCGTCCGTTCCAATTTAAGAACGAAGAGGGAGAATGGACGATGGGCTATGGTACCTACCAGGTATTGACGCATAATCAGCCGCTTCCTTCGGATGTGCTCTATGCGACATTGGGTGAGTTGGCAAAAAATACGGGAGTGGATATCTATTCGGCCAACACGGGATTGATGGCTGATGTGGATTTTGGCAGCCCGGCTTTTAAACCATTGGAACAGCCGAAAGTGGCTATGTTGGTAGGACGTGGCGTAAGTATCCCGGAATCGGGTGAGATTTGGTTCTTGTTGGATAAGCGTTTTCAGATGCGTCCGGTATTGATAGAGAACCCGTCTTTGACAGGCAAGGACTTGAAGGCTTACAATGTTATCATTTTGGCTAATGGTGTTCCAAATCTAACTAAGGGTACCGAGACTGCCTTGAAGGAGTGGGTTGCTGCCGGAGGAGTGTTGATCGCTACCGGAAAGGCTAGCGCATGGGCTAGCAAACAAGGGCTTATCTCTTTAAAGACAAAGGAAACATTGCTTGAAAAGGCGGACAGCTTATCGGTTTATCGTTCTTTTGCGGATAAGGCGGAAGCAAAAGCCGGAAAGTTGATCAAAGGGGTAATTCTGAATTGTCATTTGGATAAGACGCATCCGCTAGCTTGGGGACTTGATCAAGATGAGATTGCTGTTATAAAAACGAATGATATCATTTTCCAGAAAGATAGGGATCCGTATGTTTCGCCTTTATATTATACCAAGAAGCCCTTGTTGTCGGGATTCTTGTCGGCGGATAATGCGAACTTATTGAGAGAGGAGCCTGCTGTCATAGTGAAACCTTATAAAAGCGGTAAGGTGATTGTTTTTGCAGATGATATGAATTTCCGTTCTTACTTCTTTGGAACTAGTAAGTTGTTCATGAATGCGTTGTTTTATAACAAATGTATGTAGTTGTCGGATGAGTACGCAACGAAATATATTGTGTCTCATGGCTCTTGTTTTATCAGGAGCCATGGAATTTGCCAATGCTTGCACGTCGGCTATCATTTCTGGCAAGGTAACACCTGACGGACGTCCGATTATGTGGAAAAATCGCGATGCGGAAAACTTGAAGAATTGTGTGCGGTCCCATTTATCTCGCTCGTTCCATAATCCTTTGATGGGTATCGACTTGAAAGATGGAAAACATAATAAGCCAGAGACTTCCGGTTGGTTTGCGGAGCAGGATTTTATCGCTCGTAGAAGTACCTCTTGCGCTGTGGCTATTCAAGGTGTACGGCCGGACGAGGATGCTTCGTTCACTACGATGTGGACGGTTATCGGTTACCCACCGGTTACTCCTGCGGTTCCGGTTTGGTTGAAAGGCGCCGATAAGAAGTTGCCCAAGGCGTTAACTGTCGATCAAAATAAACATGCTCCGTTATGTGACGCGTCGAACATGCTTCGGGATAAGATTTACAGTTATCATCGGGGGACGAATACGGAAAGTTATTTCCATTGGGAATTACTTTTCAATCTAAGCGGCAATGGGTATATGCAGCAAACCGAGCAATTGGAGGAGGAGTTATTCGAACGTTTTTATTCCTCCATCGAAACGTGGCGATCAAGGTCGGTAATTCCCGAGGAATTAGTTTTCAATTTGTATGATGATTGTGATGCATTCCTTGATGAGAAGACACTGAGGTGAGTATCCAAAATATTCCTTTTCGCTATTCGCTTTGTAAGGCATTTACGGGATTACGGGATGCCGCTTTATAACTATGCCTGCTTACGGTCAGTAGCGTAACCATCAATACGATACCGCCGGACAGCAGGCATGTTCCTATGGATATGTCCACCCGATATACGAAATTCTCCAGCCAACAACTCAGCGAATACCACGTGATAGGAACGGCAATTGCGAAAGCGATCCCTACCCAGCCGATAAACCGACGATTTAATAGATACAAGATCTCCCCGGCCGTAGCCCCGTTTACCTTACGGATACCGATTTCTTTCGTACGCTGCCGGATGGCATAGAGAGCCATGCCGAATAATCCGAAGGCGGTTAGCAGGAGGCTGATGATCGAGTACATGATGAGCAAATGTGCCAGTTCGATCGTTTTTCGGTTAGATAACATAAATTCCTCGTATATATCTTGGTATTCGAAAGGTACGTTGGGGTTGATCTTTTCCCATGTTTGTTGCAGTAAAGCTAGAGTCTCGGCTCTGCGCTCCTTTTTCAGTCGGATTTGGACGAGGTTATAGGGGGGAGTATGCGTTAGGTAGGTCAAGCTAGGGTAAACCTCTTGTCGTAAGGTTCCTGTATATAGATTCTCCACGATCCCTGCTATAATCGCTATCGGTTCTCCCTCCTTTTCCATCTTCCCGAATTCAGTGTCGTAAAGGCGGACAGGCTTACCCACGGGATTCTCGCCTTTGGGCACGAGCAAACGTGCGTATTGTTCGTTAATATAGACGGGTGTGCTGTATTGTTTTAGAGCCTCTCGCTCTGAGAGTCCTTGAAGAATGTTTATCTTCATAACCTTTAGGAAAGTACTATCACCTTCGTATTGGCCTAGCGTATAATTTAGTTCGTTTCCGTTTTCGTCTTTCAAGACCATTGTCCGCAAGTTGAACTGTATGATCCCGCTTTTCGAAAGGCACATCTCTTCTATGGAAGGATAACGCCGGATCTCTTCAGAGAAGGTCTGTATATGGTTCCCACTCCAGTCGGCTATTTCGATGAGATCCCGGTAACGTTCACCGCTTGTCTGAGTGAGCGTTAGTTGCTGCCGTACGATCAGCGTGGCGAATACCAGAGCTATTGAGATGGCGAATTGTAAGATGGAGAGCCCGCCTATGATTGTCCGCTTCCGGGTACCGGTGGTGAATGATTTATACTCGGAATGGGAAAGGGAGTTGATCTTATGGCTCATATATAATGAGGGGATAATGGATAGAGCTAGGATGAGTGCCACGATCACAGGTAAGACCTGTCCACTGAAGAAAAATCCCAAGGAGATACGTCCGGAAACGATCCGGTTGAAAGCCGGCAGGAAATCTAGTGTAAGTAATAAGGATAAAAAGAAAGCGATCAGCACGGTAAGGAAAGTATCCAAGAATAGCTGGCGATGGATTTGCCCAGCCGATGCTCCCATCACTTTCTGGGTGTAGATCATCTTTACCTGTTGCAAAATGCGGGAGAAACTTAGGTTGGCATAATTGAAACAGGCGATCACGAGGATTAGGATGGCCGAGAACAAACCAACGTACAGTAAGTCTTTCTGGTTTCGGTGGATATAGGGGATGTATTCTTGTGTATAGGTTTGCTCTTGGAAATAACTCTCTTGGAGGGTATAGAAATAATACTGTCCGGTTCCGTTGAAAGTAGGTACCTTATCATCCTTTAGTTTTTGAGTGAACGTATCGATGTTGAAGAGATCGTTTACCAGTAATAAGGTAGGGCCGCCATTGAATTGGGAGGTAGTACCTGCCAATGCGTTGAACTTCAAGAATGATTGAGGGTACTCTTTGATAACGGCGGCGACCTCGTAGGTAATCGTCTCGTTCTCATAAGCGTACTTTGCCGAGAAGGTTTTACCGATAGGATCCTCGTTCCCGAAGAATATCTTCGCTTGGTATTCGGTCAACGCAATTGCGTTTGGTTGGGTTAATGCCTTGTTTATATCTCCTGCCATTACCTTGTAAGGGAAAAAGCGAGGAAAGGAGGGATCAGCTCTGACGATCGAGATTGGGTCGAAGCGCTTTTCTCCTATCGTGATGGAGGCGGCATTCTCTATGTTCAGTCGTAAATAATCCTCAACTTCAGGGTATTGGTCTTTTAGCTGCACAGGGATCTTCCCTTTAATAAAAGATACTTTCTCTCCGGAGGTCAAGGGAGAGTCTTGTGCCATATAGATGATATGCGACTTATTGGGATTATGGGCTTCTATCCTAGATTCATAAATGACGTATGAGATCAGTAGGTTGGTACAAGTGATGCCTGCCGCCAGACTCAATAAGGAAATGACGGCGAACGTCTTGTTTCGCCACCAGCTACGGAATATAAGTTTTAGAGATATGGATTCCATGGTTTTATCTGTTTGTTGGTTCAAAGCTATCCGGTTGCGTGGAATATGGCAAATAAAATCGGAGGAAACGATCGTAAAGAACTGGATTTGTCTAAATATTGGACACTGAGACCCGGGAAAAGATCGTATCTTTGCGTACGAAAAAAAGAGGAGGCTTAATGCGTGATGCGAAGATTATAGTCGTAGATGACAATGAGGCGATATTGAGAAGTCTGCGGACGGTCTTGTCCCATGAGTTTAAGACGATCGTTACCGTATCATCTCCCGTATTATTGCCTGCCCTTTTGCGGAATGGAGATGTGGATTTGGTTTTACTGGATATGAACTTCGGCACTGGAAAGCAAGGCGGAGGGGAAGGACTTTTCTGGTTGGATCGTATCTTGGAGCTTAAGAATCCTCCGGCCGTTATCTTGATAACTGCTTTTGGGGATATCGAGTTGGCTGTATCTTCCCTTAAAAAGGGAGCCACGGACTTTATCGTGAAACCTTGGGATAACGAGAATTTGATTCAAACACTTACATACGTCTTGGAACGTTGTGCGGAATCAGATGAGAGCGAGATTTCGTCTGTGGCAGAATCTCTAGTCTCCCATCCTTGTACGTTGGAGGATATGGAGCGGCAGTTTATCGCCGAGGTATTGAAAGAAAAGAAAGGGAACCTGACGCTTGTGGCTCAACAATTGGATATTAGCCGCCAGACCCTTTATAATAAGATGCGTAAATACGGGTTGTAGATTATAAGGAGAGTAACCATGGTCAACTGGAATTTATACCTGAAGATTATAGGGAGCGTTTCCTTAATCGTACTTTTTGCGTTACTTGGATCTGTATTGTTGATAACCGGTATTTCTTATTTTTTATCCTTTGTATGTCTGTGTGTTATCCTGTTGATAACTCTGTTGCTAATCCAGTGGATAAACGGTACAAACCATAAGATCGCTATTTTCTTCGAGTCGGTTCGTAATGGGAATACAACTTTGCGATACCCGGATAAAACGAATGATCCCTTTGTAAAGGACTTATATGCGGAAATGAATCGGATTATCCTCCTATTCAGTCAAAACCAGAATGAGATGGAAGAGAAGCGCTTGTATTACGAGAGCATCTTGCGGGTACTGACGCATGAGATTCGTAATTCGATTACGCCAATCCGTTCCTTATCTGCTGATCTGTTGAAATATTCCGATACATATACTCCGGAGCAATTACGGGAAGGTTTGGAGGTTATTCATGGGCAAGCGAAAAATCTATCCGCTTTCTTGGATTCCTACCATCGTCTGACGCATCTTCCGGAGCCGGAAAGAACCGAGGTGCCTATAACCTCTTTATTTCGGAAGATGGAACGGTTGTTGTGTGCCGAGGCGGGTAGCGACCGTATTCGTTTCTCCTCTGCGGAAGCTTTAACGGTACATGCGGACCAAAACTTGATTGTGCTGGCTCTGATTAACTTGATCCGTAACGCATTACAGGCGATAGAGGGGCAAGCGGATGCCATCGTCTCCGTAGAAGCCTTGGAGGCTGATGGTAGGGTATATATAACTATAACAGACAATGGCCCCGGCATTTCTCCGGAACTATTGTCTGCTATCTTTACGCCTTTTTTCTCTACGAAGTCCGGTGGTAGCGGCATCGGTCTCAGTATCTCCCACCGCATAATGCGATTGCATGGCGGCGATTTAACCGTTGATTCCTTGCCTGGTGTCCGTACCGAGTTTCGTATGACGTTCTAGAATATGACTTTCTTGATTTTTTCAACAATCAAGTTGAAAGGCTCGGCTTTTACATGGCTGCATATTCTCACAACGTCTCGTTTTGTGTAACCTCCTATTAATTGGCAAATAACGAAGCTTTTCTTTGTTAAGATTTTTGTTAGCATAGAGTCTTCTAAAGGAAATGTATATTGTGGATTATAGTTTTTGGAAGATATCATAGCTAGGTAAAAGAAATCTTCAGCTGCTTGCAAATCATCGTTTGAGATGACGATAGCCATGTGAGGTTTGGTTATTCCATTAGGAAATAGATAATTGACTTCTACGACATCTCGTTGATGTATTTTCATTCGATGAGATATTTGGATATATATGCTGCCATGGATTGTCTGGAATGGGCTAGAAATAAATCTTTCTCATTCATAGGACTGAAAGGTTGGCTATCGCTTTTCCTTTGGTTGGAAATGTTGTGTTTAGCCATCTTGGGCGACGAAACATTTCTAGTTGGTCTGGTTTTTGTCGTTCTCATATCTTTTGTTTTTATGTTATTGGCAAATATACGTATTTATTTCAAAAGATCTCCTGTTTAAATGGAAAAAGAGATTATGGCTAAAGCTTATGGTATAACTATCGCTTTGGCCATAATCTCTTATAAGATTGTCTGATCAATACCCCAACTCAAACGGTTGTTCTACGGCAGGTACGCCTTCGGACATCCATTTAGGCATTTTATCGTTCTTTAGGTAATGGTTGAAGAATTGGAACATGCGGCGTTGGAAATCGATGCGGTTTGCCATATGCATCGGCCAATGCGGTTCGCCTGTATAATTCAGTAACCAGCAAGGTTTACCTAACCGTTTCATGGCAACGAAATACTCGATACCTTGGTACCAAGGCACATGGCCGTCGGCATCGTTGTGCATGATCAATATTGGGGTCTGCACCTTATCCATCGTGAACAACGGCGAGTTTTCCAGATAACGAAGTGGAGAACTCCATGGCGTAGCTCCTAAACGGCTTTGTGTATGCTCGTATTGGAAAGAGCGGGCCATGCCGGAACCCCAACGGATACCGCCATAAGCGCTAAACATATTTACGACAGGCGCCCCAGACTCGATAGCGGAGAATAAATTCGTGCGAGTCGCTAAATAAGCTACTTGGTAACCTCCCCAGCTATGTCCTTGCGCACCGATCCCTTTTTCGTCGATATATCCTTTGGCGATCATCATGGTGATACCCGGCATCAAGCAGTTATAGCAGCTTTCTCCCGGATAACCATCTACATAGCGAATGTCCGGGTTGAAGATGACATATTCGTTGCTATTGTATAAGTGATAATCGATCGTAGAACGATGCGGTTCCGGCATACGGTAATTATATAAAGTCTCCGAATTCCGCTCGTAGAAGTTTACCATCATCGGGTACTTCTTGTTCGGATCAAAATTCGCCGGCTTATAAACGACACCTTCCAGTGGACGGCCGTCCAAGGAAATCCATGATACCAACTCGGCGGTACCCCAGATAAAACCTTCCTGCTGTTTGTCTCCGTGTGTCAATTGCACGGATTTCTTGAACGCCAAGGTCGAATAGTGGATATCCGGGTATTGCTGGAAGGTTTCCATCGTATAGATCACGTCATCCGTATTCTTCGCCTTGTTGATAGATCGCAGCATATAATTGCCCGCCAGCAAAGTCTTCGGGGCGGCAGGAGCGGAGAGGCGTGCGTTGTAGAATCCGTATCCTTTTGTGGCCTCGTTGAATCCTTTTAATAATTGCGGTTTGCCGAGGTCGATAAAGCGAGCCTCTTTATCCAGTTGTTCCAAGCGGTAGGACAGTTTCTCCTTCCTTCCGTTCACGGTCAGGTTGATCGGTGGGGTGGCCGCGGTCGGATCGAATTTCCAGATGTCGTAACGATCATAGATCAAGAGATTTTGATCATTCGCGGTCCAGCCGGCGGCTCCATGCGCATAAGGATAATCGGGAACGTCGTTCTCCTCGTCCCAAGCCGGGAAGCTTTCCGGAGTGGTTAGGCGATATTGCTTACCTTCCGCCAAGGCGATCGTGTACCAGCAGCTATCCGTCTCGCCATACCAATACGCATATTTACCTTGTGGGGAGAGGCGGAAACGGCCATAATCCGCTTGGGCGATTTGCTTGCGCTCCCCGTTATCCAACGATACGGTATAATAGTCGCTGCGTGTGCGGGCCTCCCACATGGAAGACAAAGAATAGGGACGGGAAGTGGAAAGGAGCGCCAAGGGTGCGTCACCCTCATTACCCAATTGGATATTCGGTAATTCCTCATTCGCCAATTGGAAGATAGAGCCGTTGCCCAGATTATAAACCGCTTGATAGCTTTTCTTTAAGTCTTTTTCCTTGTTATAATTCTGTACGGTATATTGTACGGGCTCATCCCAACTCCAAACCTGTACGTTCGGACGATTCTCGGCTAGTTGGGTCGTGTCTTTTTGCCTCGGCTCCGGTGAGGTACCGAAGAACAGACGGGAAGCGGATTTCGAGAATTGAAGCATCCCGTTCTCATTGATTACCCATTCAGCGGGGAAAGCCCTGTTTCCACGGGTGGCGATTTCTTTCGCGGGAGCGTTATGTTCGGATAGCCATAAGCTTAACGCTTTGTAAGAAGAATCTTTGTCGGCGCAATATAAGAAAGCCAGCCGTTCCCCTTTCTCGTCGAACGTGGTTTGTTTGAATACGCCTTTTCCCTCTTTGATGAGCGCCGGACTTCCTTTCTCCGGATTCAAGGTGAATATACCTGCTTCTCCTTCCGCCGCGCTCGTGTAATATAGCATACCGCTTTTCTTGGCGAATTGGAAATCCGTTACGGTCGGGAACTGGAAGGTCTTGCTTCCATCCAGCGAACGGACGTACAACGTGGAGTCCTTCCGGCCTCTTTGATAAGCGATCCAATCCGCCTCGTCCGCTAATTTGAAGGTTTTGAGGGAGTCTATCGTCTCCTTTTTACCGGCGACGGAATAGATTACCAAGGTGTTCATCGGCATCTTGTCCTCTTTCGTCTTCAATACTTTCAGGGAATCTACCGTGGACTTTCCGGGTGTTTGCGTGACAACCAGATAACCCGAGGAAGCGGAGAACGCGAACTTATCGGCCGGAGAAAAAGTGGCGGTCTCTTGCCCTTGGGCCGCATACAAATAAACGGTAGCGTCACCTTCCCAAGGTTCCATCTTGCAAGCTACCCATTTTCCGTTGTCCGAGATCTCCCGGTCCGTGATTCGTTGCCAAGTGACTAGGTCATCGATTGTCAAGCTTTTAGAGGCGTTTTGTGCGAAGGCCGGGGAAAGACTTCCCAGACATGCTACAAAAGCCAAGTACTTTAAGTGTCTCATCGTGGTTGTATATTGATTTTGAAGCAAAGATAATGGCTTTATCAGAATCTTTATTGCTTTTGACCGGAATTTGCTTCTGGAAAAACACGTACGTGTTTCCGAGAAAACATGTACGTGTTTTTTGTAAAAGTCGTACGTGTTTTCTGGATAAGGTAATGGCGTTTTTAATGTATTGATTATCAGTGTCCTTTTTGAGCGTTCTAATGATCGCAGTTATAAGCGGCTTACAATGGGCATTATAAAGGTGTTACAATGCCTATTGTAAAGACCTTATAATGGGCATTGTGGTGATAGGAAAATTTTGGGGTCAACGGTAGGAAAAAAGGTTTGTAAGTGGTAAGTTATTCACTCGACAAGCCGTTAGTTATTCACTTGGGAGACCCAAAACAGGGCAGTTTATATTGAATATGTTATTTATTGTAGGAAGATTTTTAGTAAGCCTTTATTCAATGTACGCACGTACATTATATTATATACATGAAAATGAACGGTGAAAACGATCGTTTAGATTAGTCTTTTGCAAAGGTACGCGTTTCTTTGACACTTGCAACCCTTCCTTGCTATTTTTTTTGCCCCTTATCGGCTTTCTTATCAATAGAATAGCCTATCCTTTACGAAACAACCGATTCGGCAGACGAACCTCTCTTTTTCCTCCTTTAAAAACGCAAGATCTAAACGATCGTTTAAACTAGTCGTTTCGGTATAGACGAAGGATGATTAAGGATTTGATAGATATTCAATTAACACTATTATTAATATTTAAATTTTCGATTTATGAACAGAAAGATTTCTACATTGTTTACGGCGGGTCTGCTGATGGCGGGTTCGTTGTGCGGTAGTGCTTGGGCGCAAAGTTCTATTCAGCAATTGGCTGGCTTTGTGAATGGACAGGGGACGTTTACCGCAACGCCTGCTACGGAATTGAAGGCTGGACACCAGTATGTATTTGTTAATGATCAGACGAATAATGAGGCTTATGGTCATGAGCTATCGGGTAGCACCATTACAGAGTCTACGATAGGATTATCTACGCCTCTTGCTGATAATGATGATGTTAAACAGTATGTTTGGACTGTTGGCATAACTGAATCTCCGAAAGGCTTCTTCTCTTACAATTTTACGAATGTTGAGACAGGAAAGCTTTTAAGGGTTAATGTCGGCTTTACGGCTATAGAGAAAAACACGAAAGTAGAGGATAAGAATACGAATAAGGATTTCGTATTTGATGGATCTTCTGTTTCTGCTCTTACGGGAGGTGCATATTCTGGCACGAATAACAATTTGTATATTTATTCATCTTCTACTCCTCTCAACGGCTTGAATTGGGGTAGTAATGTGTCAACAGTATCTACGACGATTGCGGCTCCGATCTTTTACGAGGTTAAGTCTGAGTTGTTGACGAATTCAGAGGAATTGAACGCATTGTACAATACATCTGGTTTCTCTTTCGTTTCTAAACGTCTTAAAGATCAAGGTGAAGAACCTATCGGTAACTTGTTTAACGACAAAATGGTGGTAGCTCGTTATTTGGCTCGCCCAATTACGATTGATGCTACACAATACCCGGGGTATTCAGGATCTTCTTCAGACTTGCAGATTCCTGCCGGTATGTACTTCTTTACGAAAAATGCTCCAGCTTTAGATAATAGTGACCAAGTGGTTAGGGACTATAATGCGTGGTTGAACGCTACGGTTTTGGTTGCAAGCTCTACAGAGACAATGGAGGGAACGAACGCCGGACGTGCGAATGGTGATGGTTTCTCTTTGGTAGAGAAGGAAATTGGTGACTTGAACCTGTATGTAGGAACAGGTGCGGCTTGGAAGACACAAGGTGACGAGATTTCTATCCATAACGCTTGTTTCCGTGTTCAAAAGAGTTACGTGGAATCTTATCCGTATGAGTTGAATCTGGATCGTTTCCGTTTCAGAATACAAGGTAGCAAGGCCGATCATAAGGATGCTCAAATCAAGTTGGAGATTTTGCAGCATAATGATAATTTCTACTTGACTACGATCTCTAACACTTCAGACAAGACGGATAAGTTCATCTTTAAGTTGGGCGTTGCCGGTACGAAGAAAGGTATCGAGTTGTTGAACAAGGAGGCTAAGGCAGCTGTTTATACGATCCGTGTATTGAGCGGTAAGCAAGGGGATGTGAAGAGCGTATATGGAAAATATTTGACTTCTGCGGTTGATAATGGTAGTTTTGAGCTTGTCGCAAAAGCGAAGGTGTTGTCACAGACAGAGACTCCGGCTTATCAATGGATGATTACAAGCGTGGATGATACTTATAAGATCACTTTCACGAATCGTGAGACAGGTGATCATTTCCTTACGACATTGTTCCCTAAAACAGATTTGGGTGAGAATGTATATGAGACAGCTGTTCCTTCAACTCGGGATATCACTCCTATCTATGTTGATGAGAATACCTACCGTGAGACTGCTTCGACTCAGACCGTAGAGTTTAAGCGTCTGTTAGTGGAGTTGACGAAAGTAGAAGAAGTTGATCCATACGCAGGTTTCTTGAACGTAGATGACCAGACTTTGGTAACAATGGCTTTCGCTCGCGACAACAACGTGACTTCCAATAAATGGTATACCGCTGTTACAAAAGACAATAATAGTAATGTCTACAAATTGAATGCTGATGGTAAGTTCGCCAACAGCGTATCCGATGCCGCTCAATGGCAATTGATCAAAGACGAGGCTCCGAAGACGATCATCGAGAGTAGCTTCGTTTACAATAGAGGTAACCACGTGACCGTACAGGCTAAGGGCGATAAAGGCTATGCTTATGCTTATCAATTGCGCTATATCAATGATGGTATAGAGACTAATGCCTATTTCCCGCAAGGTACAGGTACTAGTACCCATGTTAACGGTGCAGACGTTATGGCTGCGGCAGATGCGGCTAAGTTCGTTATTAAACAAGCTGCTGATGGCTCTGTTTATTTGATTCCTGTATCAAGTACGAATGCGAATGTTACAACTGTATTTGGCAAGACTACGAAATCAGTAGTAGCTGTTAAGTATAACAATGACGAGTATGTGTATACAACTCCATCCGTAGTTTATGCATTGCCGGGTAATAATCAAGACATGACATTAAAGACTTACTTGATCGAGGAAGCTCCGGAAATCAGCTATCCCGCTAAGAATGGCCATATCTCATTGGTAAGCGAGTTAGGCAACTATATCTCCTTGAACGAGAACCAAGAGGGTATCGTAGTGAATAATGAGCAATACTCATTCTATTTGCGCGTAACCGATACGAAAGCGATCGTTCCTTCTTTCTATATCTCTAAGGGTACGGAAGATCCTAATAGAAGCTTGTTCTTGTTCAATCCGAAGGATTCTGTGGACTATTATGTAGCGGACGGCATGTACGACAAGAAATATGAATGGGCTGAAAAAGCTACTAAGGCTATCTTCAAGTCTGCTTCTATCGAGGCAAACAACGATACGATCTCTACGGTAGTAAAGGGTAAGGAAGTGAAAGTTGCTAAAAATGCTGACGACGAAGGCGTATTAGGCGGCTTGGATAACTTCAAGGTTCAGATTATCCAATGCGCTGACGATGAGGGTATGTATGTGATCCGTTCCGTTAAGGAGAAAGGTCGTTACTTATATGGCCTCAACGACAAATTGGCTTGGGGTACTGATAAGAATAGCGCCATGAAGTTCACGATCACTGCTGGTGATCCTACTTCCAACGAGTCTGTAGCTGATGGCGCTGCCGGTGTTAAGGTAATAGGTGGCAATGGTATCGTAGAGATCCAAGGCGCAGCCGGTAAGAAGGTGGTTATCTCTAATATCTTAGGTAAGGTAGTAGCCGAGACTATTCTTGCTTCCGACAACGCTACGATCGCTGTTCCTGCTGGAATCATCGCAGTAGCCGTAGAAGGCGAGAACGCTGTTAAGACAATAGTTAAATAAAAATATAATGACGATATTAAGTTCCCGTGAGGGCCTCGGCCCAAGTATCCCGTGAGGGCGAACAAGCGGGAATGGATTAATATTAATACTAAAGTAATAAATTAAAGTTCATCCCTTAGTACTTCCGTGAGGAAGGAAAGCGGGAAAAGAATTAGCCCCGGTCGTTTATTCGATCGGGGCTTACTTTTGGGGAATCCACAGAAGAGAAAAAGACGGACTAATAAAAGACCGGCAACAAAGGTCACTAAAGTTTGCCGGGAGATTACACGAACAAGATTTCCGTATCCGGCAAGACAGCAGAGATATTTTCAATCGGATTGATGGAAATTTTAGCCGCATGTAACCATGCCAACTTTTGCTTTAATTTTTGCATCCAGACACTCATACGGGCTTTGTGTTCTTTTTCACCAGCAATGTCTAGTTCTATACAGGCAATAATGACTATCTTTTTCTGATTATCAAGTAGCAACTGATTAATCCGGGTAAAAAAATCCTCATCATTGGTCGAAAAACGAGCAGAATTAGTTACCGTGGCGATTGTGTCCCTAACTTTGACAGCAATCCTGCGCATTAATTCCTCGCCTTTTGCCTGAAGCACTTCCTGAGTCTCTGCATCGTGTGTATGCCCTCTGTAATTCTTTACTTCTACCAAAAACAACTGTCTGTTGTCATGAATACCTAAAAAGTCCACCGCTTTGGTAGGCTGCAAGGCATTGCTTACTTTTTTGTGCGCCAAATGTTCGTCGTACTTGACAACGTTCCATTTGGGAGATTGAAACTTGAAGTTTATGCCGCTTTCCTGAAAATTACTCATATTTGCTGATGAATTGTTGTTCCAAGTCGTAAAAGGCTGCATATTCCTCCAGAATCGGATTGCTCTGTATGCCTGCCAAGGTTTCGCTTTCCTCTACAATGATTCCCTTGCCTTCTTTTTTCAGCCCAAAGAATTTGACAGATACACCGGTGTGTTCTTTATACTCGGAATAAAGAGAAAGCGTATGTGTAAGCAAATAATCGTGTGTAGCGATGAAAATCTGCAAACCACATTCCTGAAGCACAAGGATGAACTTCGACACCACTTTGATAAGAGCCGGGTTCAAATTGGCTTCCGGCTCATCCCAGAACAGAATGGTGTTCGCATTAATTTCCCCATTCAGTATGAGGTATAAGATAGAGGCCAACTTGCGAAGACCTTCTGCCACCAAATGCGCTTCCATATTACCACTTTCCGTCTGTATATAGAAACGTCCGTTCATCTGCAGCACCTTGAACTGCAATTCCCGTTCCAACAACTCAACAGCCGGTCTCAACGGATTATCTTCAGACTCACGCAATACGGGGAGAGCCAATGCGTGTGCTAGATTGATGTAGGTCTGGTCGAATGAAATCTCACGCTTACTGCTCAAACCGATAAAACCCTCGAACAAAGAGAACATTTCACGAGGAGGGATGTAGATGAAATGACGGTCGTTCCACTTCTCGTCCGTTTCCAATTTCACAGTCGTCTTGGCTGCAGAGGAAAAGTTATATTGCAATACCTTGCTATCTATCGTAACCGCAATGTTCGCCCTACCGGAAGGTAGTCCTTTGCTGACCAAATTGCCGATGATGTCCGGCTTGAAATAATAGATCATATCTTCCGCCAAGATATACTCAAACTGCTCTTTGGAAGCAGAGTTCTTGCCGAGGAAGTCGTGACGTGCCTGCAAGGTGGCAGCCAAGCATTTAAGCACGTGTGTCTTGCCGGTACCATTCTTGCCGATGAGGACATTTACTCCTTCGGTGAAATCGAAACGATTGTTTGCAAAGCCCGTGAAATTAGTCAGTAATATGCTGTTAATCATTGAATATACCTCATTTTTAACTAAGTGTTCACAAAAGTAACTTAAAATTGGAAAGTAACAAAGTTGGATTCAAAAAAGTTACAGTTACCCAATGATGTATTCTATCCTCGGTAAACAAGATATAAGGACCACTACGTTTATCTCGTTGGCAAAGTAAGTTAACTTACTTGGGCATTTTAATTAGCTTACTTTGCCAACGAAGCTAGCTTACTTTGAAAGTAGGGTAATTCGGTATTAATGATTCGTCCCCTCGAATAAATCCTTTGAATTGTTGGATAAGCCATTCTTTAGCTTGAACTGGTTGAACGTATAGCTAAGGGTCAAGCCTATCAACGGGTAATCGGGCCGGATTCGTGTTTTGGAAATCAAGTTCGAGGAAGTGATCGTATTGACATAACGGGCCGTATTGAAGACATCCCGGAAAGAGAGGGTGGCCGTCAACTTCCGTTTGAAGAATTGTTGCCGTATCGCTAGGTTGACAAACCAGAACGACTGGGTTCTTCCTTGGGTGGTTACGGAAGGGCCTACGAAATTGCCGTCAAGCTGTATCCTTGTGTATTTCCCGGTCGTGAAAGCGTTGTTCCATGCGATCTCGTAATTGGTACTGGTCTCATTCTTCCCGTCCGTCTTATACTCGTTCTCTACCCGGTAGTGATAAAGGCTACCGTTTATTTGCGTATTCCACCAACTGGTGGCCTGCAAACTGCCCGATAGTTCTATTCCGGTGGAATAATCATGTCCCACGTTCGCCATGGAATCCAAGGTAACCCCGGCTTGGTAAGGAACCCGTAATCGTTCGATCTTGTCTTTGCGGGTTCGGTGGAATAGGGAGGCAGACAAGGCATTGTCGCCGGAAGTCAAGGAATAATTCAACTCGAAAGAATGAATGTACTCCGGGCGTATATCCGGGTTACCGATCTCGGCTGTATAGTAATCCTTGTAAGTGATGTATGGCTCCATGAAATAAAGCTCCGGTCGGGTCGTACGACGGCTGTAAGCGAATAGAAGCTTCTGATTTTGTGTGAGGTTATAACCGATATGGGCGGATGGGAACAACTCAAAACGCCTTTGTAGGCGGTTCGCCCAATCTTTGGAGCTACGTAATACTTGATGCGTATGTTCTCCCCGTAATCCTACTTGAAAATCAAAAGACCGGTAGCTATCCCCAACGATCGCATAAAGGGAGTTGATCCCTTGTTGGAAATAGAACGTGTTGTAAATATCGTCACGCCAGAAGAACTCTTTGGTATCCGGGTTCCAAAACTGCATACTATAATCGCCGTCTTCCGAGTATGAGAAATATTGATAACCCGCCTTGATTTGTCCGGTTTTGCTGTATGGAAATACATAATCGGCTTTCGCACGGACGGTCCAACGATGTTCGGCCTCCCACGCACGATGACCTTGCTGGCGTACGTTGTTTTTGTCGAACAGATCGCTTTGGAAATATTCCAGAGCGTCGCCTCCATATTTCAAGAAGAAGCTACCGCTAAGGTTATGCCCCTTATCATTGAACTTATGATCCACGGCCAGATTCCCTAGTCCGAAAGTCTCATGGATATCAAAGTCGTCAAGGCTCTTGAACTCTCCGTTCTCGAATTGCTCGCCATTAGCGGAACGTTCTTCCGTATATTCCAGATCTCCTTTTCGCTTGAGTCCGGCATATCCGCCTTCCGCGTTAATAGAAAAAGTCGTTTGTTTTTGTGTATAGCTCCAACCTCCGCTGAGAATATATGCGTAGCCGTTACTTTCACGGGGGCCATTGGAATAAGAAGTCGTTGTCGTATCGTTTACCAACGTCGTTTTCTCTTGGGTAAAATGACTTTTACGAAGTCGGTTTCCCACATAACCGCCTATACGCCATTGAGATGCCTTGTTTTGTCCGGTCAACAAGAAATCCAAGGTCCGGCTCCATACCGTATTCCCGCTTAGGTTGATTACTCCGCTCAGCCCTTCCCCGAAGTTCTTCTTGGTAATGACATTGATGATCCCGACATCACCCCCTGTATCATGTTGGGCGGACGGGGTGGTGATGATCTCTATATTCTGGATTTGTCCGGACGGGATCTGTTCCAAGGCTTGGGTCCCGGTAAATATACTGGGCTTTCCATCTACGTAGACCGTGAATCCGCTACTCCCCCGGAAGGTAACCTCTCCCTCGGCGTTCACCCGGATGGAAGGCGTGTTCTCTAGGATATCGACAGCGGTTCCTCCCGAGGAAAGCAGGTTGGAAGAAGCCTCGATGATCTTTTTATCCAGTTTATAGATGACTTGTTTCTTGTTGGCTACGACCTCCACTTCCTGTAAGCCTACCTCAAGCATTTGCATCGGGATAATACCCAGATCCTTGATCTGCTCTGTAAGGATAAACTCCTCTCCCATATAAACATCATATCCCAGAAAATGGATACGGATCGAATACGTTCCCGGTTTTACGGGCTGGATTAGAAAAGAACCGTTCGCTTCAGTCATAGCTTCTTCGACGATATGATCTCCATCATATAATACAACGTGAGCGTAGTCTAATGCCTTACGGGTGGTTTGATCGATTACGATTCCTTTAATACCCGGATTCGCATGGATAGATAGTAGCACGCTAAGGAATACTAGCGATAGAAAAAGTTTTCTCATATTTTACATTCGTTTTAGAATTGATACCGCAAAGCTAGGGAAATAGGGAGGGAGCGGGCCGGACATATGTTTCATAATACCGTACAAATCGTTCAATCTTTCTGTTTTCTGTGATTTTCACCCACTTAATCTTTATATTTGGGGCATTAATCGGATGAATGGATGAGAATATACCTTTTACTGCTGTTTGTACTTATGATAACGAGAGCGCAAGCTACCAACGTTATTTTTGACCGGATAACAATGGATAGCGGGCTTTCTTCTTCCTCGGTGACCTCTATTTTGAAGGATCGTACCGGGTATGTCTGGGTTGGGACGACTGAAGGCTTGAACCGCTACGATGGATATACGTTTAAAGTATTCTTGCCCGTACCGGATTGTCCGGAAAGTATACAAAGCAGTTCTATCGATAAATTATTCGAGGATTCAGATGGAGGTATCTGGATCTTTTTTTCCTCGGGTGGGATTAGCCGTTATGACAGAGGTTCGGATACATTTTTGAATTTCACGAAAGAATGGCTTCGACAACAGTTACGTGTGTATGGTAGTCCTACTTGTTTCTCGGCCTCCGTTCCGGGACATATCTTTATAGGTACGGAGAACGGGATGTTGGAGTATGACGCTAAAGAGAAGAAATTGGTACGCCTTTCGCCGGCGGGTTCGGTAGTCTCGTCGTCTCCTGTGAATTGTTTGTATTCGGCGCCGGATCATTCGTTTTGGGTAGGGACTTTAGCTGGTTTTAGTTTGTATGACAAAGAAACAAACCACTTTCAAGATTATACGATACGGACAAATGACCGGGAGGATATCAATGCCGGCAATTTGAATGGCGTTAACGCGATCTATATCGACCGGTTTGATTATATGTGGTTAGGTACGGGACGTGAAGGGGCTTTTCGTTCGCTTGATATGGGAGAGCGAGAGATCTTCCAATCTGTCGGTCGTGAGGATACTCGGGTATATCAATTCTTGGAGACCGGTGATGGTGATTTCTGGATCGGACATAATAAGGGGGTAAGCTTGATTAGCCGGATGAACCGGCTTGCCTTGCGATGTGAGCATTTCTTTGACCGGCCGGAGGATCTGGAACCTACGGGAGAATGCCAAGTGCGATCCATCTTCGAGAGTAAGGACGGAACGGTCTGGTTTGATGATAGCCGTTTCAATCAAGGTCTTTTTTATTATTCTCCGAAGGAGAGGAAAATGGGACAGTTGAGGAACGTGCCGGAAGACGCACATTCTATCAGCAGTAACCAGATTACCTGTTTGTTTCTGGATGACTCGGATCATCTGTGGGCGGGGCATTCCACGTATGGGGTGAGCCATGCGGATTTAACACCTTCCTTGTTTCGATATACCTTGGGATACACGGAAAAAGAGAATCTGTCTTCTCTTCATATCCTAGCCGTTTATGAGGATTCGGACCTGAATCTTTGGGTTGCGACCTCTAGGGGATTAGATCGGATTAACCATAAGACTTCCCGGGTAGATATGCGTTTTACCTTCTCACCCCGAAAAAGTCCGTCCTCTTTATCCGGAAAGATTATAGGTTCTATCCGTGAGGATTCGGAGCGGAACCTATGGATCAGTTATCAAGACGCCAACCCGGACCGGTTGAATCTGGATGATTTCCGAATCCGCCCTTTTATACCGGATTACCAAGTCTCTTATGATTATCCGATCAACTCGTTGTCGGAGTTATGTAACTTATGCGTGAGCGAAGAATCTTGGTTTTGGGGAGGAGCGGATGAGGGGCGGCTTCGGGTGTGGGATACGAAGACGAGAGCACTTATCACGTATCGATATATACCGGGTGAGATGAATCCCCTTGCGTCGAATCATATTCATTGTCTGTTTGTGGACTCTTCCGGTTATTTGTGGATCGGTACGAATGCGGGGTTGGATCAATACGACAAGCGAACCGGGCGATTTGATCATTTCACGGTACAGGATGGCTTATCGGGAAATATCGTACGAGGAATCCGTGAAGGTGAGCCGGGCATCCTGTTTGTCAGCACGAATAAAGGGCTGAGTCGCTTGGATATACAAAACCGGCATATCGTTAATTATACGACGGCAAACGGTTTATTATCGAATGAGTTTATGGGTGGCGCTTGCTGTAAGCGCAAATCGGGTGAACTTGTATTTGGCAGTAATGAGGGGATCGTTTCTTTTGATCCCGTTCAGTTAACGGACGGTTTGAGAAAAATACCTGAGTCTTTGCGAATCACGAACCTCACGATCGGAGACTCACGTGAGAAGCAAGGTTTACAGGTGGGTTTTATCGCGTTCGATTATTCTCATCCCCGTAGTATCCGATACCGGTATCGTCTGGATGGATATGATACGGATTGGCGGGAGGTGGACGCCAGCGATCGTACGGCTATATATAACCGCCTACCACCGGGAAACTATGTGTTTCGGGTGGAAACTTCCGGCAATGGTTCCTATTGGAGCGCTCCCATTACCGAACCTGTCAGGATCTTTCCTCCTTGGTGGCGGACGTGGTGGTTTATTTTGCTGGTATTCGTGGTTGTATGCGTACTGTTGTATATCGCCTATAAGAGCCGGGTGCGCTGGTATCAGCTTCGCCAAGCCGAGTTGGAGCGTAAGATACAAGAACGTACACGGCTGTTGAAACAGGCCAAGCAAGAACTGGAGGAAAAAGATGCGTTGAAAACTCGTTTCTTTATGAATGTCTCTCATGAGCTTCGTACCCCTCTGACGATAATCAAGGGATTGACGGAGGATCTGGAACGGCATTCCGGTTCAGAAGAATCTTGTGGAGATAAAGAAACTTTGCGTACGATCTCCCGGAATACCAATCGCTTGATTCGGCATGTCAATGAATTACTGGATTTATCGGTATTGACCCGGGGAGTTCCTTCCCCGCATATTGTTTGTGCGGATCTCAGTCGATTCTTAAAGGAGATTTCGGAAACCTTTATTCCTTTGGCCGATTCCTATAAAATTGCGTTTACGTATTCGATTGCCCCGGATATCTCAATCGCTTATTTTGACAAGAATATCCTAGAGCAGGTTCTATATAATTTACTGTCGAACGCATTTAAGTATACGCCGGATGGTGGTTCGGTAAGCTTTTCCGCTTTATTGGAGCAAAGCTCATCCGATGCGGTCATGACTTTACGAATTACGGATAGTGGAATCGGCATTCCCCCCGAATCGTTACCGTATATTTTTGATCAATATTATAAGGGGGAATCGATAGCGTTTCGCCGCTCGGAGAGTTCGGGGATCGGCCTTGCGTACACAAAAGAGCTATTGGAGTTACATAAGGCAACCATTCAATGTGAGAGTGAATTGGGGAAAGGTTCTGTTTTTACGGTTGCCTTGCCTATATCGGAAGAGGCTTATCCTGAGGAGTGGTTGGAGTATTCGGAACCTAAAATGGAAGAGGCATCTTTGCGGGAATTAGTTCCATTGGAAGGAACAAACCCGGTCCCGGAGAATCTACGACAAACGCTTTTGTTTGTAGAGGATAATGAGGATCTATGTCGTTATTTGATGAATGCTTTTCAAACGGATTACCGGGTCGTGATAGCGAAAAACGGAAAGGTCGGCTTGGAGAAAGCCATGGAGATCCTACCGGACGTGATTGTCTCGGATGTAATGATGCCGGTCATGAATGGGATTGAATGTTGCGAGGCTTTGAAAACGGATGAACGGACGGCCCATATACCGGTTATCCTATTGACTGCTTTAGCGGAAGAACGTCAACAATTGGAAGGGTATGGAGCCGGAGCGGATGATTATCTGCCTAAACCGTTCAGTCTTGCTGTCCTAAAAGCGAAGATCAAGAATCTGCTCAAACGTAGTGAGCAACTAAAGTTATATTTCAGGGATCGGTTCGACTTGCGTACTCCGGAGCAAACCATCGCCGATCCGGATAAGGAATTTGTTTCGAAAGTGACAAGGGTCGTTCTGGCCCATTTGCAGGACCCGGAGTTTGATGTAGAGCTTTTCTGTTCCGAGATGGCGATGAGCCGTGCCAGCTTATTTAGGAAATTAAAGTCTACTACTGGTTGCTCCGCTTCCTCATTCACCCGTAATATACGTATAAAGCGTGCCGCCGAGTTATTGGGGCAGCACGCTTATTCGATCGGGGAGGTAGCTGCTCAGGTCGGCTTCTCCGATCCGAACTATTTTACCCGTTGCTTTAAAGAAATTTACGGGATCACTCCGAGTGAGTTTATTCAGACTTCACCGAGTTCACAGGATTCTCATTCGCCGCTTGCCAGTTCCGGAAAGTAACGGTACCGATCGTAACCGAGAGAATGATTAGGAAAGCTACGATGAAGACCCAAAGATGGAGTGGTGTTTTATAAGCGAAATTCTCTAGCCACTGTTGTGTTCCCATCCATGCTATTGGGATCGAGATGATGAAGCAAACGGAGACGATCCGGATATAAGTCTTGTTGAACATCAAAAGAATCTGTCCGGTAGTCGCTCCGTTGATCTTGCGGATACCGATCTCTTTCCGGCGGTATTGCGTCTCAAATAGCACGAGTCCGAATACACCTACGATAGAGATCAAGATCGCCATTATTCCGAATAGGGAGATTAGTTTACCCAGTGTTTGTTCTTTCTGATATAAATTGTTTAAAATGGTGTTGTAGAAAGAGATCTCGAAAGGGAAAGTCGGATCGATCTCTTTCAATGTTTCCCGGACGTGGGCGACAGCTTCCTGTAAATTCGTTTTCGAATTGAAGCGGATATAGGATACCAATTTAGGATTGGGTATATCGTTATTCAATGCGAATACGAAAGGCGAGCTTGCGATCCGGCAAGAGTTAAACCGAAAATCCTTGCTGACTCCTAGAACCGTACGATCATTGAAACGATCTCCGGGATGTAAGTGGAAATCCCGCTCTGCCGCCGGATTGATGATATAATCACTTTGTGCCTTGTTTAAATCCTCCCGTGTAAAATCCCTTCCTTCCTCTACTTGGATATCCATGACGGAAAGGAAATTCTCGGAGGCATAGAATACCTTGAAGAATACATCCTTATCTTCATGACGGGCATATTCGAGATCGATCATGTCATCTTCTTTCGATAATTCGTAGACGGAGAAGGCCACATCCTCTATTCCCGGATAATCTTTAAGTTTCTGGATATATTGGGGCTTATGCTTGGCGTAGATCTCCGGTGTCAGGTTCACGATGGCTACTTGGTCTTTATTGAATCCTAGTTGCTCGCTAGAGGTCATGAAATGGTTCTGAAGTCCCATGAATAAGGTGACAATAATCAAGGCGATCGATACCGTGTATTGGAAACCGATCAGGGCGACACGTACTTTTTTCCCTTTGGGACTAAGACCGAAAGAGCCCTTTAGTACCAAGGCCGGCGCATAGGAGGTACTTCGTATAGCTGGATAAAGTCCCGCCAAGCAACCCGTCAAGATAGCGATCAGTGCAGTGAGAAGGATCAGGCCTTTGTATTGACTAAGACGTATATCCGCATCTACCCAATTAGCGATCGGTGTGTAAGACAAATCGTTTACGATGAATAAGGCGAGAATGTAGGATATCAAGCAGATCACGATCGATTCAATCAGTGAGATGGCTTGTAACTTATAGATGGAGCATCCTAATACCCGGTGCGTATTGATCGTTTTCAATCGTAGGGGAATCAACGAGGTTGTGAGATTGGTAAAATTGATTCCGGCGATGAATAAGATGAGGAAAGCGATACCCAGTAACACATAATTTGTCTCCCGGTGACCTTTCGGATTAAAGTCGAAAGTTGTATCATGCGTGTAATAAACTTCCTTTAAGGGGGTTAGACGTAATGCGATCTCTTGCGCTGAACCCATTTGGCTTTTAGCGAAATCGAAAGTCTTGTTGAAATGATCCAATACCTCCTCTTTATTTAGGGGATCGTCTAGCGTGACGTATATTTCGTTGGCATACATTTGCCAAGAACTTTTTAATAGATCCAGTTGGTCCATCGGGACGTAAATACGGTTTTGTACTGTAGTATTTCCCGGGAAATCCTTATAGACACCCCCAATAGTAAGTATCGTGGTACTTACAGGTTGCCAGCCACTACTGCCGGACATCCGGATACGTTTACCGATAGCGGATTGTTTGTCGAACAGCCTTTTGGCGACACTCTCCGGAATGAGTACGGAACCGGGAATGGATAGGCATTCGACGGAACCTTCTTTCATGTGGAAATCAAAGACATCTGAGATATTGGGTAGACAAAGCTGGAAGTTTTCCTTAAATACTTTCGCTTCTCCTTGATCGTCTACCTCGTCGATTTGGCAATACCGTTCTCCTCCGTAGAATGGATAACGGTAGGAGTAATCCGTGATATGAGCGGATGAGTTAACAAAAGCATCGCTAAACATTAGGCAATGGATGGCGTTATGCTCGAATTCTCCGTGATTTGCCTCTAGCCGGAAGGTTCGGCCCGATTTACTGTGCATGGCATCGTAATTCATCTCGTAATCCACCTGCATTACTATCAGGAGGAAGGCGGCGAAAGCGATTGTCAAGCCGAAGAGGTTTAACACGACGGCGGTCTTAAACCGCTTGAATAGATAAAGTAAGTTTCGAATCATTAGTTTCATTGTAACAGGTTTTAAATATATTCATTTTTTAGAAAAGAGGCAAATAATGTGCCATCGATGTAACGTTCTGCTAATCATAAGATAATAGAAAAATGCTTAGAAACGATTGTGTGTGCCTTCGCACGGTGCACGTTCGCTTTCGCACGTTATTTGATTTTAATTCGTAAGTTCGCGGATGTTTTACATATAGAAAGATAATTCGGAAATATCAGCATGGAAACTTCAAATAAACTCTGTTATTGGTTCCTTTTTTATAAAGACCAACTGTTGCTTCAGAAAGAGAATGATACGTATACCATCCCTTATGGCGAGAATCCCCCAGTTCCGGTTTCTCATACGCTGGAGGTTGATTACCGGGATGGACTTCCCGCGCGTACGGCAGAATTGGATACTCCGGTGGAGGGGAATGACCGTTACGTACATATGGGGTTGCGTGCCTCTTGGGATTATATCTCGAGAGCGTGTTACGAGAAGGCGGGTAAGGCTTTTCAATTGCTTTATTGGGATAGCCATAGCCGTTTCTGCCCGGTATGTGGTACTCCTACCGTACAGACTACGTCGATCATGAAGCAATGTCCTTCTTGCAAACATGAGATTTATCCGACAATCTCAGCAGCGATGATCGTCTTGATCCGTAAGGAGGATTCGATTCTTTTGGTACATGCCCGTAATTTCCGGGGAACTTTCCATGGATTAGTGGCCGGATTCTTAGAAGTTGGCGAGACCTTGGAAGAGTGTGTGCGTCGGGAGGTCCGTGAGGAAACGGGTTTAGAGGTCGATAATATCACTTATTTCGGAAACCAACCCTGGCCTTATCCGAGTGGCTTGATGGTAGGCTTTGTAGCGGATTATGTAAGTGGGGAAATTAAGTTGCAGGATGAGGAACTAAGTTCTGGTGCCTTCTATACCAAAGATAACTTACCGGAGATCCCCCGTAAGTTGAGCTTGGCCCGTAAGCTAATCGATTGGTGGTTGGATCATCAATGAGGAGTCCTTTTTTGCGGCCTCTGCCTGTTGTCTTTCGAATTTCTTCCTTTTAGAGATGACATCCGGGGTAGGGAGGTTACCGTAGTTTTGCCAAGTTCCGTTGCGTTTTGCGTTGCGTTTATGGACATATGTTTTCCGGCTGGTCATCCTTCCTAGATCGAAGGTAGCTAGTGAGGTACGACCACTGGACGGAGTCCTTTTCAATTCATCTAAGATAGATTGATAGACAGGCAGTATCTTTTTATACGGTGGATTATGTCGCCAGAATACCGATGGTGGTAAATCCTTCAATGCTACTTTTCGGTGTGTCGTATCGTCTTGTTGGATATATTCTGAGAAATCTTTGGTGATAGGGATATTGCTGGGAGCGGCCAGTTGAGGTTTCCCCATCGGTTTTCCTGGTTCCGGGTTGAGGAAAGAACCGCTTTGGATTGCTTTTTGGAATTCAGGGTTCAATTTGATGGAATCTTTGCCTGCTAATACATCCTTTAGCCAGATCGAATCTTGCTCAGTCCATTGCGCATAGCCTAAGTGTATATTTATACAGACGAAAAATCCAATCAATAGTGGTCTCATGAATGCCTGAATTGTTAATTGTGTTCAAAGATAGTCTTCCTTCTTTCTCCTCGTTTTTTCTTTCGCTTAAATAGTCTTACCGTTTACTTAATCTTAACCCTCTTTGCGGACTATTAATTTAACAGTTCATCTGCGCACGATAATCGTTCGATTACGCACGCTTCTTCCATTGATTTAATACCTACCTTTGAGGCATCACAAACTAGTTCAGCGCTTATGAAAAAGGGAAAACTATTAATTATAGATGATAATGAGGACATTCTTTTTGCCCTTAATTTATTACTGGAGCCCTATATGGAACAAATAAGAGTGGCTACGCAACCGGAGCGCATCGATCATTTCATGCGGACTTTTATCCCGGATATTATCTTGTTGGATATGAACTTCAAACGGGATGCTATTAGTGGTCAGGAGGGTTTCTATTGGCTGGAGAAGATAAAGAAGATAGACCCGGACGTGGTGGTTCTTTTTATGACTGCCTATTCGGATACGGATAAGGCCGTGCGGGCGATTAAGGCGGGAGCTACCGACTTTATCCCGAAACCTTGGGAAAAGGAGAAATTACTCGCTACACTCTCTTCGGCATTGGAACTTCGGGAGAGTAGGGCGGAAGTGCGAAATTTAAAGAAACAAGTTGAGATTCTTAGTTCACCCGAGGATGCTGGCTTCGAGATCATCGGTGAAAGCGAACCGATGCAGGCTATTTTCGCTACGGTCGATAAATTAAAGAATACGGATGCCAATATATTAATCTTGGGGGAGAATGGAACCGGTAAAGATTTAGTTGCCCGCGCCTTATATCATCAATCTCCGCGTTCGGGGAATCTTTTCGTCGGGATCGATGTGGGCTCTATTCCGGAACAACTTTTCGAGAGTGAATTATTCGGCTATGAGAAAGGGGCTTTTACGGATGCCCGTAAGGAAAAGCCGGGACGAATGGAGGTAGCTTCCGGTGGCACCTTGTTCTTGGATGAGATCGGGAACTTAAGCCTTTCCATGCAAGCGAAACTGTTGACCGCTTTGGAAAAACGACAGATAACCCGTTTGGGAGCAACGCAACCCATACCGATTGATATCCGGTTGATCTGCGCAACGAACGTGAATATCCATCATCTTGTGGCAGAAGGTACTTTCCGGCAAGATCTTTTATATCGTATTAATACGATCGAGTTACATATTCCTCCCTTGAGGGAACGAGGAAATGACGTGATCTTATTGGCTGAACATTTCTTGTCGAAGTATGCTCGTAAATATAAGAAAGACTTGAAGGGCATTAACAGGGATGGGAAGAATAAGCTACATAATTATGCTTGGCCTGGTAATGTACGTGAACTGCAACATGCGATTGAACGGGCGGTTATCTTGTCTGAAAGTAATTGGCTAAGGCCGGAAGACTTTATTCTGCGTTCTGTCCCGCTTAGGGATAAGGAACCATCCGATGAGTTAAATCTGACGGTATTGGAGAAAGAAGCGATCGAACGTGCCTTACGTCGTGCCGAGGGGAATATCACTCGTGCCGCCGAGCTTCTAGGGATTACCCGCTTTACCTTGTATCGTAAATTGGAGAAATTTGGCTTAT
Source organism: Parabacteroides sp. AF21-43 (assembly GCF_003635435.1). Lineage (NCBI taxonomy): Bacteria > Pseudomonadati > Bacteroidota > Bacteroidia > Bacteroidales > Tannerellaceae > Parabacteroides > Parabacteroides sp. AF21-43. The sequence goes on from NZ_QTMG01000012.1 coordinate 102,127, forward strand.
GATACGTTACTTGTTGTTCGCTCGTATTTTGGGGATCGTGGTATTGTCTTTTACTGCCTCATTCTTAATGCTGAAAGGGTTTTTGTTTATTCCCGTGCTGTTCGGATTTTGTATTCTTGCGCTTTCGGTTTTCTTATATAAGGATCAGCAAAAGACTGTTAAGCGGATGGAATACCTGATAGAGAGTATTCATTACGGGGATCTGAGCCTGTTTTATCCTTCCGATTCAATGACGGAAGACGAAAAGGCTTTGGCCTCTTCTATGAACGCTGCCTTGGAGGCTTTGCGGAGTCGATTGTATAGTTCGGTGGTCGCTGAGGCGGAAACCGAGGCATGGCAGAAACTTATCCGGGTATTGACGCATGAGATCATGAACTCGATCGCTCCGGTAATCTCTTTATCAGAGACGGTAGCCGAGCGTGCGACGATAAATGGCATGAATGAGAGAGACTACGCTATCATGGTACAAGCCATGCAAACGATCCACCGGAGAAGTAAGGGGCTATTGGATTTTGTCGAGAATTATCGGCAATTAACCCGTCTGCCTTTACCTACTTTACGAAACTTCTCGGTTTCGGCTCTCTTTGACGATATCCGGCTTCTATTTCCGGAGAAGTCCGACATCCTCTTCTTTCGTGTAAAACCGGAAGACTTGAATTTATATGCGGACCGGATCATGGTGGAACAAGTATTAATTAATCTATTGAAAAATGCGATAGAGGCTTGTGAAGAGTCCTTATCTCCTCAAATAGTCGTGGAGGCTGTCCAAAAAGCCGGCATGGTTATTATTTCGGTGATTGATAATGGTAGCGGAATTGTTCCCGAGGTGATCGACAAGGTCTTCGTGCCTTTCTTCACGACTAAATCTAAAGGTTCCGGTATCGGATTAAGTCTTTGCCGGCAGATCATGAACCGTCATAGAGGAAGTATTAGTCTCGACTCTCAAGTAGAGAAGGGTTCCTCTTTCGTTTTGCGTTTTCCGATTGTTACCAAACGGATTCTATAAATAAGTATTAATACATGCGATTAGCTTATCCGGCTTGATCGGTTTAGCGATGTAAGAGGAGAATCCGCTTTGTTTTACCCGTTCCTCATCTTCCGCGAAGGCGAAAGCCGTTACGGCGATGATAGGAATGGACTGGTTCTTTTCCCGAATTACCCGTGTAGCCTCATAGCCGTCTACGATCGGCATTTTTAGGTCCATTAGGATTAAGTCCGGTTGATATTTATTGAATAAATCGATCGCTTGTTCCCCGTTCCATGCGTGTATAAGGTTATAATCTTTCAACATGGCTTGGAATAAAGTATAGTTGCTTTCGTTATCTTCCGCTATTAATAGGGTTGCAGATTTGGATGACTGGCTCTTCTGTACATTCTCGGTCTTTGGTTTCTCATGCGGGACTTCCTGCATCTCTAGTATCGAATAGGGCAACGTAAACCAGAATGTAGAACCTTTTCCTTGCTCTGATTCCACCCCTATATCTCCACCCAGACGCTTGATAATCATCTGGCAGATCGATAATCCTAGCCCCGTTCCTTGCACAAAGCTATTTAACTTAACGAAACGGGTGAAAACTTGACCGATCTTATCCTTGGCGATACCGCATCCCGTATCTTTTACATAGAAATACAACTCATCATCTCTATGGCGGTAGCCAAACAGGATGCTACCTTGAGTCGTGAATTTGATGGCGTTGTTGATAAAGTTCGTAATGACTTGGGAGACCCGGTTACGGTCGGTGCGTAAGATACAATTCGGGATCTTCTCGACAAAGCATACCTGCACACCATCTTGCGCCTTCAAACGGGAAGACTGCTCGATATCGGAGAATAGTTGATTGACATCTACGTCTGAATCCACGAATTCTAGCGTACCCGCCTCTATCTTGGCTAGATCGAGAATATCATTGATCAATTGCAATAGCAGGTCGTTGTTGCTATTAATGATATTGATATATTCCTCTTTATCCTCCATATTCTCGGTTACGGCCAATAATCCGGAGAAACCGACGATCGCATTCAATGGCGTTCGAATCTCATGACTCATATTCGCCAAGAACGCGGATTTCAAACGATCGGACTCTTCCGCTTTCTCTTTCGCTTTCCTCAGTTCGTTCTCCGCCTGTTTTTGTTTTGTCACATCTTCTTTCTTGAAAATAACCCCGATAAGGTTGTCGTGCTCGTCTAATACAGGGTTCGCCAAAATATGAAGATACTTTCCATCGCCGAACTCATTCGTGATATCGACCTGCTTTTTGGTTTCCATGGCCTTTGCGACCGTGCAACGGGTACAATAAGGCTTTACTCCGTTCTTGACCAAGAAGCAATTAGCCGGACCGAATTCAGGGATACAGTCATGGAACTCTACCTCATTTCTCCATTTTACGGTATAATCCGGCTTGATGAAATAGATGGAAGCTTGGATATTATTCATGATTAGTATATTATCCTTCTGTAGATCCAATAACTTATCTTTCAGTTTATTGGTCCGGATAAAGAAGATTAATATCATAATCAGGAAAATAAATAATACGGTGATTACGCTTAGCAAGATCTCGAACCTGTATTTGGAGAATAGGCTCGGGTCCTCGTTGATAATAGTAGCGTCGTGGGGCAATGACAATCTGCTGATATCAAAAGCCTTGATCTTTGAAGCGTCGAACATATATCCATTGGGAATGATTTGTGGATGGATATCTTTAGGGGCGATTTTCTTTTCCAATATACTTAAAGCCTCTTTCGCCAAATCGGAACCTATAGGCCTGTATTTGGGACTGAAACCTCCGATGGCCCAGTGCCCTATGCCGACGGATGCCAATGTGAATGTCGGGATTCTGGGATTGGCGGTCATCATGGTATACGTGGCATTTCCAACATAATACCCGTCGTTCACGTCTACACGCCATGTACCAATCAATATCACGGTCTGATCCGGCAGGTTCTTGATTTGCTCAACGATGGTGTAGATATTATTCTTTCTTCCATCCAGTAATATCAAGTTCAGATCCTTGATATTTTCCATTTCCTTTTTTACCAAGGTCTGCATAGCTAAACCACCGTAGGTATTATCGGTGATTAATGCTATATTTTGAGTTTGGGGATATAACTTACGTATTAACCGGATATTTTCTTTTACGTCATAAGAATACAAGAACCCGCCAAGGTGTAAACCTTTATCTACGTACTCTTGGATATCGATGTATTTCGGTTCCCATTCAGCGACATTTAAATCCGAGTCGGGTAATAAGATCGCATTCTTACTGATCATACCGCATAAAACCGGTATATTAGGCTTGTATTCTTGGGAGATATAAGAAGCCCATGCCTCTTGACCTAAGATAATGATAAGCTGAGGGGTGTTATTTTCCTTATATTTATCCAATATACCTCTCATCTTACCGTCCCATAAGGGGGCTTCCGGGAGGCTCTTACAGTTCATGTTCTCGATAACCACCGGCGAGATACCACCTCCCCGCTTATATTCCTCCATAAACTCGGAAATATTGGCGGTCGTATTACGTGTATCGGGATTGTAGGAGCTAATGATTAAAATAGGGCCTGCATTATCTGTAGCGTATAAGTGGAAAGAAAAGACCAGACTTAACACGATAAAGAGTACGAATCGTATGTAGTATTTTAATAATGTCATTCTTTACCTACCTATTCATGTGCTTATTTGCGATTAAAGTACTATTTTTTGTTCATACAGTCCACAAAAATAGAAAAGATTTATGATTAATTGCTGAAATTCAAAATAAAAAGAATCTATTACGCCTAAAATCTATAACTCGATCATCACTCCGATACTTGGGAGAAGCGTTCCTGTAAGACGTTCTATCGGTCTTAATTCGTACCGTTGTTCATATATGGGAGCTTCCGGGTTGATAATTTTACCCGTTTTGATATATACGTCTTGCTCTTTGTATTTGGAATTCAATATGTTTTGGATGTCGATATAGGCTCCAAGCATGATCTTTTTGAAGTAAAATGTTTTATCGATACGGATATCTAACTGCGTGAATGGCTTGAGCCGTTCGCTGTTAAACCGGCTGTAATCATAGTATAGCCCGTTATTAGCGTCCCAAGCTTCTACATAACTACTCTTTTCTACATCGTAAGGCGTATAGGGAGCGCCTCCTACTACCCGGAACTTGGCGCCTACGTCCCAGTTCTTGGGTAAAGAATAAGTCCCGCTAAACGTGAACAGATGCTTATTGTCCCAAGCCGAGGGAAGATAAGTGTCCATATTTCTCCCATCCTTGAATTCGCTTCTTACCAAAGTGTAGGATGCGATGAAAGTAAGCCCTTTATAATTATACCAACGTCCCATGATCTCAAGCCCATAAGCTCGCCCTGTAGCGGTAGACGATACGGCCTCATTTCCCAAGACACCATAGTCTGTACCTTTCGACGCGAGTGGGATACTGTCGAGTATGGACATCGGATAACGATCATAATGTTTATAGAATCCTTCGGCCGTGAATTTCAAGTATGAGGTAGGACGGTATTCCAAGCCTAATCCGGCTTGGTCGCTTCGGATATAGCTTAAATGATTTGTCCGGTTTACATAATTACCTTCATTATCCTTGAATCCCAATGTCGTATAAGGAGGAAGCTCGTAGTAGCGTCCGATATTCGCGTTTATATAAAGCGGATCGGACAAGCGGTAGGATAAGGATAGGCGAGGAGATAACTGATCTAACAAATTATTCATATCCGAGGAATAATTGTTTGCGTCCGCACGAACACCTAAAGAGGCGGTAAACCGCTCGTTATAACTCTCATAAATAGCCGTGGCATAGATACCCCACTTCCATATGCCAAGGTCTGTTTGATATACGATGGTACGGGGGATAGAGGTAAATTGCTTTTGATAGGTGTCATTCGTGTATTGGGCGTATTCGATGTTTCCTCCGACATTCAATTGAATGAATGGTAAGCGGAACGTGTTTTCCGTTCGGAACTTATTCTCGATCTCATCCGAACGGTAATTTAAGGAGAGATTCTCTTCCTTGCTTTCGTCATTGTCTTTGTATTTAATATTCTTATTGTTGGTCTGGCTACGGCTGATAATGACCGAGTAGAGATTTTTACCGGCGTAGTGTTTATAAACCGCTCCAAGGGTATACGTTTTTTGTTTTACGACCGGCAAGTAAGAGAGGATATATTGGTTTTTCTCGCTCATGTCTTTCATTCCTGTATTCAGCTTCATATCATCGATCGCCCCTAATCCGAGAACTGTAAGCTCATTCTTGGGGTTGAAGGAGTGCTTAATCTTGAATTGGGCATCCGTGAAAGTAGGTAAGAACGGCAAGCCGATCATATCGAAAAGGAATTGAAGGTAAGAGCGACGAACAGACACTTGGTAAGTGGTCTTTTTTCCTAGCGGTCCATTAGCGGACACACCGATATCTGAGGCTCCTAGGACTCCTCGCAATGAGAATTTCTCCTTATTCCCATCTTGTAGTTTAAAATCCAATACCGAACTTAAAGTGTTCCCTTTGGATGCGGGGAATGCGGCCGAATAAAAGTTGACCTCCCGGATAAAATCGGGATTGATAATACCGACCGGACCTCCGGAGGCTCCTTGGGTAGAGAAATGGTTGATATTCGGTATCTCTACGCCATCCAAAAAGAAACGGTTTTCCGAGGGACCTCCTCCTCTTACCATCAAGTCGTTACGAAACGCTGCCGTAGACGCTACTCCCGGAAAGGTTTGTACTACCCGGGAGATATCCCGGTTTCCTCCCGCGCTTTTCTCTATCTCCTTGAAACCGATTACACGAAGTCCTAGCGGACTTTCGGCGGTTTTACGGAACGGAGAGGCTACTACGCTAACCTCTTGCAGATTCTGGCTGGCTTCCTCTAGCTCGATCGGGAAGAATATATCTTTATTCGCTAGTCTGAATTCGGCGGTAACGAATGGCTTATATCCCAGAAAGGAGGATTGGAGACGATAGCTTCCGGGTGATATGCCGGATATCTCGAATAATCCGGTGGAATCGGTGACCGCCCCTTGCGTCGTGTTCCATACCACTACGTTAGCGAAAGGTATCGGCTGTCCGCTCGATGCGTCTTTTACAACTCCCTTGATAGAGAAGGAGCGCTGTTGACCGATAGCGGCTTGTATGGTACATAATAAGAATAGTAAGAAGTAAAGATGGCGTCTATCCATATCTTATATCATATTTATAGCGGTAAAGATAAGTATTATTCTGATTCGTATGTATTATCTTTGCATACATATGGAGAAAGAATTACAGATAACGGCGGATGGAAGCCATACGCTATATATTCCGGCGATGGATGAACATTATCATTCCGTGAACGGGGCCCTGCAGGAATCAAGACATATATTTATAGAGGCGGGATTGCATGCGCTTGAAAAAGACTTTATCCGAATCGTGGAGATTGGCTTCGGTACAGGGCTGAACGCCTTCTTGACATTGAAGGATGTCGAGCTATCTCAAGCACATCATATTGATTATCATACAGTGGAGTTATACCCGCTTCCTTTAGATACGATTCGTGCCTTGAATTATGGGGAGCTGATCTGGCCGGAGAGAAAAGAGTTATTCTTAGCCTTGCATGAGGCGGAGTGGAATACTCCCGTTTCAATCTCAGAGCGCTTTACACTTCATAAAATAGAAGGAAATAGTAACGCCTGTGAACTACCGGATGATATCGATTTGATCTATTTCGACGCATTTGCGCCCGAGAAACAACCGGAGATGTGGAATCAGGAAATCTATAATCGTTTGTATGCTCATACCGCACCGGGCGGAGTGATCATAACCTATTGCGCAAAAGGAGAGGTACGCAGAGGTATGCAAGCGGCTGGTTTTGAGATGAGCCGTCTTCCCGGTCCTCCGGGCAAGCGACATATACTTAGGGGTAAAAATTGAGAATTGAAAGTTACAGAGCGTATTCCTCGGTATTTTCAATTCTCAATTCTCAACTTTCAATTATTTAAGCATTGCCTCGATCTTTTCTACGAACTTATCCTTAGCCGTAGCGCCTACTACTTTATCAACCATCTTACCGTCTTTGAAGAAAAGAACGGTAGGGATGTTGCGGATACCGAATTGTCCGACTACATCGTCATTCTCGTCAACGTTCATTTTACCGATCGTCACACGACCTTCGTATTCGGTTGCCAACTCATCAATGATAGGAGATACCATGCGGCAAGGGCCACACCACTCTGCCCAAAAGTCAAGAACCATGGGCTTTCCGGAGTTAACCAACTCCTCGAAATTAGCGTCTGTAATTTGTAGTGCCATTTTGAATTACGTATTATTTAATTATGAATTATAATCTAATGATTGTTATGACGCCAAAAGTACAAATTCTTTCAGCGTCGTACAACTTTAACCATTAATTTTAAAATCGATATTCTCGTTCTCCTGTAAAAAGTCTACCAGCTCACGGGTCACGTTTAAGCGGATATTTTGGGAGAAGAGATTTAGGGAAATATTATGTTCCCCATCGACAACCTTAAAATATAACAGGCTATGGCCCGGATTGTTCTTGATCAATACCGAAAGCTCATTGATTGTCGGCTCGTCCAAATCATGGATCGGGACCGTGATACTGATTTTCTCGATCAGCTTGTCTTTCTCGTCTTGCAAAAGGTTGACGGTACCAATCTTGAAGTCCAGTTTATTGGGGTCCCAGCGGCTAGGCTCTACACGGGCTGTGATCAAGAGATACATCCCTATTTTACCATACTTGCTGTATTCGATATAATCCTGTCCGAAAAGCGGGATCTCGCCACTACCCGTGAAATCCTCGATCTTCAAGATACCGTAAGGCTTTCCGTTCTTGGTCATTCCTTCCCGGAAACCGGTGACGATACCACCTAATAAAACTTCCCGGCCTTGTAAGGTTTCCCGCTCGTTAAGTTCTACCATGCCGGTATTACATACATACTTTAATATGATACGGTATTCATCCAACGGGTGGGCGGATAGGTAAATACCGACCAACTCCTTCTCTTTATTCAGGCGTTCGAGATCGCTCCAACGCTCGCATTGCGGGATCTCCGGTTTAGCGATGGCGATCAAGGCGTCTCCACCGAATAAAGAGTTGACTGCCGTGCTCTTATCCATCTGGTATTTGTTACCATAGCGAACCAAGGTATCCAAGAACAATTCTCCTTTTCCACTGTCGGTGAAGAACTGCTCACGCTGGATACCGAAGTTATCGAACGCTCCGGCCAAAGCCATGGACTCTATGTTTTTCTTATTGCAAGCGGTCAAGTTCACCCGTTCTACGAAATCGAAGATACTCTTGTACGGGCCGTTCTTCTTGCGTTCCTCTATGATATTTTGTACGGCTGACTCACCTACGCCTTTCACGGCACCTAGCCCGAAGCGGATGTTCTTGTTCTTATCTACGCTGAACTTCAAGATAGACTCGTTCACGTCCGGTCCCAATACTTGAATACCCATCGCTTTACATTCATCCATGAACTTCGTGATATCCGTGATATTGGATAAGCTTCGGCTCAAGACGGCGGCCATATACTCGGACGGGAAGTTCGCTTTCAAGTAAGCGGTCTGATAAGCCACCCATGAATAACAAGTAGCGTGACTCTTATTGAATGCGTATGAGGCGAACTTCTCCCAGTCGGACCAGATCTTGTTTAAAGTTTCCTCTTTATAGCCGTTGGCTTGACCACCGGCCATAAACTTAGACTTCAAGTGGTTCATCTTCTCGATCAACTTCTTACCCATCGCCTTACGTAAGGCATCACTCTCACCACGCGTGAAGTTAGCGAGCAAACGGGATAGAAGCATGACCTGCTCCTGATAGACCGTAATACCGTACGTATCTTTTAGGTAGCGTTCCATGACGGGAATGTCGTACTTGATCTCTTCCTTACCCTGTTTACGGGCGATAAAAGAAGGGATGTAATCCATTGGACCCGGGCGATACAGGGCGTTCATGGCGATCAAGTCCTCGAATTTAGAAGGTTGCAACTCCTTCAAATACTTTTGCATACCGGCGGACTCGAACTGGAATGTACCGGTTGTCTTTCCGTCGCAATACAATTTATAAGTCTTGGGGTCCTCCAGACTGATATGGTCGATATCCAGATCATGTCCGGTAGTCAGTTTCACGTTCTCGATCGCTTCCTTGATGATGGACAAGGTCTTCAAGCCCAAGAAGTCCATCTTGATCAATCCGGTTTCCTCGATCACGGAACCCTCGTATTGGGTAACCAGCATCTCCTCGCCGGTATCCTTGTCTTTCGCCGTACTGACAGGTACGACATCCGATATATCATAACGTCCGATAATGACACCGCAGGCGTGTACACCCGTGTTACGGACGTTGCCTTCCAGCATCTGGGCGTATTTCAAGGTATCCCGTGCCAGCGGATCATTTCCGTTAGCCGCCTCTTTTAGTTCCGGCACATACTTGATGGCGTCGCCCAATTTGAACTTCTTCATGTCAGGGATCTTATCCGGAACCAATTTGGCTAACCGGTTCGATTCGGATAACGGTAATTTCTGTACCCGGGCGACATCCTTGATAGCGGACTTGGTAGCCATTGTACCATAAGTAATGATATGAGCCACACGCTCGGCACCGTATTTCTCCGTTACCCAGCGTAAGACCTCGCCACGGCCATCATCATCGAAGTCGGTATCGATATCGGGGAGGGAGATACGGTCCGGATTCAAGAAACGCTCGAACAGGAGGTCATATTTGATCGGGTCGATCTTGGTGATCCCTAAGCAATAAGCTACGGCAGATCCGGCGGCCGAACCACGTCCCGGTCCTACGGATACACCGAGTTCCTCACGAGCGGCACGGATGAAATCTTGCACGATCAAGAAGTAGCCGGGGAAACCCATGGTCTTCATGATATGTAACTCGAAGTTCAGACGCTCCTTTACTTCATCGTCTAAGGGGTCTCCGTAAAGCTCCTTGGCTCCGTCGTATGTCAATTTCGCCAAATAGTCGGCTTCCAGCTTGATGCGGTATAGTTTGTCGTATCCACCTAATTTCTTGATTTTGGAGTGCGCCTCTTCCTCGCTTAATACGACATTACCGTTCTCGTCTCGGGTGAATTCCTCAAATAAATCATGCTCTGTCAATTTCTGACGGTAGGACTCCTCTGTACCGAACTCCTCGGGAATGGCGAAAGTCGGCATGATAGGACCGCTGTCGATGGAGTAGAATTCTATTTTGTCGGCTATCTCGAGCGTATTACTCAAAGCTTCGGGGATATCGGCGAAGATGGTGTTCATCTCGGCGGTTGTCTTCATCCATTCTTGCTTGGAGTAGCGCATACGCTTGGGGTCGTCCAAGTCTTTGCCGGTACTAAGGCAGATCAGGCGGTCGTGAGCCTCAGCATCGTCGGCATTGACGAAATGGACGTCGTTGGTGGCGATTAGCTTGATATTATGTTTGTGAGCAAGTTCGATCAGTACCTTGTTCACCTCTTGTTGATGCGGGAAAATCGTGCAATCGGCGTTGGGGTCGTGTGTCTCGTGCCGTTGCATCTCAAGGTAATAGTCTTCTCCGAATAAGTTTTTGAACCATTTGATAGACTCCTCGGCCTTATCGATTCGTCCGTGCATGATATGCTGCGGGATCTCTCCACCTAAACAGGCGGAGCAGATGATCAGATCCTCGTGGTATTTCTCCAACAACTCTTTGTCGATACGCGGACGTCCGTAGAATCCTTCCGTCCATGAGAGGGATACCATCTTGATCAGGTTCTTGTATCCGTTCTTATTTTTGGCCAGAACGATCAAGTGCCAGCCGCTACGGTCGTCTTGCGAGGCCAGCTTGCTATGCCTTCCGTTGCGAGCGCAATAACATTCGCACCCGATGATCGGCTTGAAGATGGAAGCTTTCGCTTCGGCGATTTGTTTTTGTAGTTCCGTTATCCTTTGTTGTTCCTCATCGGTTGGAGCATCCTTGGCCAGCAGCGGTTTTAGTTCTTTCTCGGAGTCCTTGATGATCCCGAGAGGTTTACTGTTCTTTTTGCTAACCTTATTGAAAAACTCCTTGATACCGAACATAACGCCATGGTCTGTCACGGCGATCGCACGCATTCCGTCTTTGTACGCTTTGTCGATCAATGCGTCGATGGATGCCTGTCCGTCCAGCAAGGAATACTGGGTATGTACGTGTAAATGAATAAACGGTTCCATATATATTAATGTATAGTCTGGTGCATATTGAAATGAGTGCATAAAGGTAGGAAATATTTTTAGTACGAGAGAGGTTGTTTTGCTTTTAAAAAAACACGTACGTCTTTTCCCGGAAACACGTACATGTTTTTGGAAAAAGACGTACGTGTTTTCTGAAGGATATAATGAGGTTATAATATGTGTGATTCTATAGAATCTATATGTTATATAAACAGATGTTGTATTGATATTTTGCTTGATATAAGCCGTATATCGTGACAGGAGGTTTTCGTAAGGTGCTCGAACTAGCGGATGGAAGATAGTTATGAATGGCGTTTTTCTGTGTGAAAAGCCGTTTTATACTGTACTTATGCTTGGAAAAAGCGAATCTCAGGGAGTTCTGTTTACAAAGTGTCATTTTGCTAGAACAAAGGAAACTAATATTCCGATCTATCGCAAAAGGTGATCTTACTTTTGTTGATTATTGGATGGTGTATTTACTAATGTACGCATGTACATTAAATAATAAAAGAGAAAAATGATTGATTTAAACGATCGTTTTAATTAGTCATTTGCAAAGGTACGCGTTTCTTTGACTTCTGCAACCCTTCCGGGCTATTTTTTTCATCCCTTATTCGCTTTCTTATCAATAGGATAGCCTATCCTTTACGAAACAACCGATTCCGTAAACGAACCTCCCGTTTTCCTTCTTTAAAAACGCAAGATCTAAACGATGGTTTAGACTAGTCGTTTTCTAACGGTAGTCTGCTATCAGAAAATAGCTAAGTGCTTAATTAACACTATTATTAATATTAAATTCTAAATTATGAACAGAAAGATTTCTACATTGTTAACGGCGGGTCTGCTTGTGGCGGGGTCGCTGTGCGGTAGTGCCTTCGCTCAGACGCCGACGGTTTCCATTAAAGATTTGACCGGAATCGGATCTACAGTAGCGAATGAACTGAAAAACGGGGCTCGATATGTGATGGTAGATGCCTCTTCATCGCTAGCCTATGGTCATGAAATAAGCACTACTACCGGTAAGATTGTTGAGGTAGGGGAGGCTATAAACACTCCGATTTTTTACGATGACAGCGATAGCAAAGACGGCGTTAAGAAGTACATTTGGACGGTCAGCGTGACAGAGGCTCCGAGAGGTTTCTTCTCTTATACCCTCACCAATGCGGAGACTGGAAAGGCGTTGAGATACAACAGCGCATATAATGCGATAGAGACAGACCCGGCAGCGAAAGCCGAGGATACCTTTAAGGATTTCGTGTTTGAGAATACAGGTACTGTCACTTCTACTCCCACTGGTGCGAAGTATTCTGCCTCTAATAAGTACATGGTTGCCTATAAAGCGGGTGCGACTGTTTGGAACGGTCTGTCATGGTCTGGCAGCCCATTGGTCTCTACTACTACGATCTCTGCTCCTACGTTCTATGAGGTTAAATCCGAGGAACTTGAGGATGTTACCGAGTTGAACGCATTATATAACACTTCTGGATTCTCATTCGCCTCCAAGCCTTATGATACGGATCAAACCGAGGAGCCGATCGGCAACTTGTTCAATACGAAGAAGGTGGTAGCTCGCTATGTATCTACCGCTATTGAAGTTGACGCTACTCAGTATCCTTCTTATTCGGGTAATACTAGTGATTTGAGGATCGAGCCGGGTATGTATTTCTTCACAGAGAACGCTCCGAAAGATGGTGCTGATTATAAAGAATGGATGAACGCTACGATCTTGGTCGTAAGCTCAACGGAGACCGTTGAGGCTACAAATGCGGGACGTGCCTCTGGTGATGGTTTCGCTTTGGCAGAGGTGAAAGTCAGCGACTTGAACTTCTATCAAGGTTCGGATAATGCTTGGATGACAGCAGGTAACGATATCTCTATCAATAACGCTAACTTCCGTGTGCAAAAGAGCTATGTGGACGCTTATCCGTATGAGTTGAACGTTGATGATTTCCGTTATCGTGAGCAAGCTAGCAAGGCTAAGCACGTTACTAAGTCTGTTAAGTTACATGTGTTGAAACATAGTGACAAGTACTATCTGACCACTACACATGCTACAGACGACCAGTTCATCTTCAAGTTGGCTGCCGCCGGTATGAAGAAAGGTATCGAGTTGTTGAACACGGAGGCTAAGGTCGCCGCTTACACGATCCGTATCTTAGACGGTAAGGAATTTGGGTCATCTACCGATAACATCGACAAGAAAGACATCAAGAGCGTATACGGCAAGTACTTGACGAACGCCGTTAAAGCTTCTCAATTCGAGTTGGTAGCTAAGGCTAAGGTTCTTTCTCAATTGGAGACTCCGGCTTATCAATGGGCTATCTCCAGCGTAGACAATGAGTATGAGGTGACATTCACGAACCGTGAGACCGGCGAGTATTTCACAGCAAGCTTGTTCCCGAAGGCTGATCTGGGCGAGAACGTTTACGAATTGTCCACAAAGAGCAAAAAGGTTACCGCTATCTATGTAGACGCGAACACATACAATGAGACAGAGGGTGAAGTCGCTGAAATGCAACAACTGATCGTCGAGTTGACTCCGGCTGAGGTTGATCCGTACGCAGGTTTCTTGAACCTAGACGATGAGACTTTGGTGACGATGGCTTTCGCTCGCGATAACAACGAGACTTCCAATAAGTGGTATGTGGCAGCTAAGAAACAAGCAAGCCCATTGACTGGATATGAATTGAACAAGAACGGTAAGTTCGCTAACGAGGTATCCGATGCCGCTCAATGGCAATTGGTGAAAGATGATAAAAAATGTACGATCATCGAGCGCAGTTTCGTTTACAATAAGGATGGCCGCGTGACGGTACAGGCTAGAGCAGATAAGGGCTACGCTTATGTTTATCAGTTGCAGTATATCAATGATGGTATCGAGACTGATAAATATTTCCCGCAAGGAACTACTCCTGTAACTAATGTAACAGAACAGGAAGCGTTAGTTAATGAAGGTCAAGCTAAGTTCGTGATCAAGCTAGCCGCCGATGGTTCTGTTTACTTGATTCCGGTGGGTGACACAAACAGTTTTATCGCTTCAATTTTGAATGAGAATACGAAGTCTGTTGTAGACGCTACTTATAAGGCTTCTATCGACGAATGTCAATATACTACTCCGTCTTCAGTTTACGCATGGCCGTCAACTTCTACACAACAAGATTGGTTATTGAACACCTACTTGATCGTAGAAGCACCGGAGATCAGCTACCCGGCAGAGGAAGGTCATATCTCCTTGGTAAGCGATAAGGGTAACTATATCTCCATGAACGAGAATCGCGATGGTATCGTGGTAAACGAGAATCAATACTCATTCTACTTGCAAGTAACCGATGAGGACGCTGTTGTTCCTTCTTTCTATATCTCTAACAAGGGTACGGTTGAGAATGGTGACAGATTGTTCTTGTTCAACCCGGCAGACTCTGTAAACTATTATGTCGCAGATGGTACATACGACAGAAAGTATGAGTGGATCAAGGGTGAGACAAAGGCGATCTTCAAGCCGGCCACTCTTTGGGAGACTAAGGATACTTTGACTACGGTCGTTAAGGGTAACAAGGTTTCCGTGGCTGAAGAGGCTGATGATGAGGGCGTATTAGGTGGCTTGGATTACTTCAAGGTTCAGATCATCCAGTGCGAGGACAATGAGAACGAATATCGTATCCGTTCTGTAGCCAAGAAGGGTTCTTATCTGTATAGCTTCAACGACCAGTTGTCTTGGAGCGGTAGCAAGGAGAAAGCAATGCGCTTCACTATCACTACAGGCGATCCTACAGCTAACGAGTCTATCGCAGACGCAGCAGAAGGCGTTAAGGTAATCGCTGGCAACGGTACCGTTGAGATCCAAGGCGCAGCTGGTAAGAACGTGGTAATCACAAACGTTCTTGGTAAGGTTGTAGCTAGCACGGTTCTTACTTCCGATGACGCTACGATCGCTGCTCCGGCAGGTATCGTTGTGGTGTCTGTAGAAGGCGAGGAAGCTGTTAAGGCAGTCGTTAAATAAGAATAATGACGATAAATAACATAAATCGAAAATCATTCCTGCGGGAGTTGTAGTGATTCAAGTACCCCGTGAGGGCGAACAGGCGGGAATGGATTAATATTAATACTAAAGTAATAAATTAAAGTTCATCTGCCGTTACCTCCGTGAGGAGGGAAGGTGTGAAAAAATAGCCTCGGTCGTTTCCGCGATCGGGGCTAACTTTTGAGTGCCCCTTTCATGAGTTATACTTTTTATATAGCTTTCCTGTATGTTTCAGTAGGATAAATGTAGATGTTATTGAAAAATGTATATCTTTGCTTACTATTAGAAGGAAAAGCAAATGAGGAAGTTTATGAGAAAGATCGGATTGTTGTTGATTGCCGTGATGATGATTTTACCGGCGATGGCTCAGGTTTCTTTCGGCGTACGTGCCGGAGGCGCTTATTCTTCGTTGATCCAGAAGGTGGAGGATACGTATGAGGCGGGAGCCCGCTTCGGTTTCAGCATAGCGGGTTTGGCGGATATTCCTTTGAGTAAGAATAAAAAATGGTCGCTTCGTCCTGAGGTGGCGTTCGTGAACCAAGGTGGCGCTTATTATTCGAATCAGGATATACATGGGATGGCGCTTCATAATAAATGTTGGTATTACTCTTTGCAGATTCCCGTGAATGTGGCTTATACGTTTACCTTCACGGACGTTCATCTGTCCGTATTCGCCGGTCCTACCTTTGATTGGTCCTTGTTTGGCAAGATGAAGAGCCGAGAGACCAATCCGGATCTCCATTTCGGCGTATCCGAGGAGAAGGATTTGAAACCTTGCGATTTTGGCATGAACGTCGGCCTATCGGTAGAATATAGTAACTTTTTCTTTTCCGTAAGTTCCCTATGCGGCATGATAGACCGCCGTGCCTTGAAGCGTGACGGCGAGACTTCCGTTTACCAAAATAACGTGACATTCTCTTTGGGGTATTACTTCCGTAAGTGATGAGTATCTTCATAATAACTTGAAAAATAATTAGATTTGTTTGGTATTTCGGATAAAACCCGTACCTTTGCAAGCCGATTATTATCAAATTGTACTAAGAGTTTAGTTCTTAGCACGTTGTTGCATCATGTGTCCGTTGTGACAATGTTGGTAAGGCTAGTTTTTTGAGTTATTAATTAATTTAATTTTTAAGCAGTGGATACTTTAAGTTTTAAGACCATTTCTGCAAACAAGGCAACTGTAAACAAAGAGTGGGTCATTGTTGATGCTGAAGGCCAGACGTTAGGTCGCCTTTGCGCTAAAGTAGCGAAGCTTTTGCGCGGTAAGTACAAACCCAATTTCACTCCGCACGTTGACTGTGGTGATAATGTAATCATCATCAATGCAGACAAAGTCGTTCTGACTGGTAACAAGTGGAACGATCGTATTTATTTGAGATATACCGGATATCCCGGTGGACAGATCGAGTATACTCCGGCTGATCTTTTGAAGAAAGGTGGCGACCGTCTGTTCCGTAAAGTAGTAAAAGGTATGTTGCCTAAGAACCGTCTGGGTGCAAAGTTGTTGAACAACATGTACGTTTATGAGGGAACTGAGCACAAGCACGAGGCTCAACAACCTAAGTTAATCGATATAAACTCATATAAATAATCACGATGGAAGTAGTAAATGCAATAGGAAGACGTAAAGCGGCAGTCGCTCGCGTATTCGTTAGCGAAGGTACGGGAAAGATCACGATCAACAAACGTGAGCTGGAAAAATACTTTCCTTCTTCAATCCTTCAGTTTATCGTAAAGCAGCCGTTAGCAAAGTTGAACGTCGCTGAGCAATATGATATTAAGATCAACCTTGACGGTGGTGGTTTCAAAGGTCAGTCTGAGGCTGCCCGTTTGGCTATCTCTCGTGCGTTGATAAAGATTAATCCGGAAGATAAGGCTGTCTTGAGAGCGGAAGGATTCGTAACTCGCGATCCTCGTGCTGTTGAGCGTAAGAAACCGGGTCGTCCGAAAGCTCGTAAGAGATTCCAGTTCAGTAAACGTTAATGTTATTTGTGAGTCCCTTACAAGTAAAGCGAAGCGTTTAGTATCTAAATTATCGGGATTCTTTTTACATGTGGACATGCGGAAAGACTACCTGATGGTTGAAATTAAACAAAGAAAGTAAACGATTTAAGAAAAAAACAATGTCAAGAGTAAATTTTGATCAATTATTAGAGGCTGGTGTACACTTCGGACACTTAAAAAGAAAGTGGAATCCCGCTATGGCTCCTTATATCTTCATGGAGCGCAATGGTATTCATATCATTGACCTTTATAAAACAGTTGCTAAAGTAGACGAAGCCGCTGAAGTTATGAAGAACTTGGCTAAACAAGGCAAGAAAGTTCTTTTCGTGGCTACCAAAAAACAAGCTAAACAAGTTGTCGCTGATAAGGCTGCTTCCGTAGGTATGCCTTACGTTATCGAGCGCTGGCCGGGTGGTATGTTGACCAACTTCCCGACGATCCGTAAAGCTATCAAGAAGATGGCTACTATCGATAAGATGACAAAAGATGGTACATTTGATAATCTTTCTAAGAGAGAAAAACTTCAAATCACTCGCCAACGCGCTAAGTTGGAGAAGACTTTAGGTTCTATCGTAGACCTTACTCGTCTTCCGTCAGCGTTGTTCGTTGTAGACGTGATGAAAGAGCATATCGCTGTTCGCGAGGCTAACCGTTTGGGTATCCCTGTATTCGGTATGGTTGATACGAACTCTAATCCGAACAATATCGACTACGTTATCCCGGCTAACGATGACGCTACAAAGTCTGTAGAGGTTATCTTGGGCGCTATCTGCGAGGCTATGAACGAAGGCTTGCAAGAGCGTAAGGCTGAGAAAATTGACGCAGAGGCTGCTGAGGAAGCTCCGAAAAGAGAGCGTAAGGCAAAAGCTGCTGTTAAGAAAGAACGTACGAAGAAAGAAGACGACGATGCGTTGAACGCTAACGTTGCCGGTAAGTTCGCGAAAGACGAAGAATAATTCGATTGACAATTGACGTTGACAATTGACAATTAGAATACAAATACAATGGGCAGTTGGCTTTTGACAGGATTTGTCAATTGGCAACTGTCCATTGTCAATTTTTGAAAGTATAAACATTTTAAAGATAAAGGAAATAAGATTATGGCTGTAACAATGGCTGATATTACCAAGCTGCGCAAAATGAGTGGAGCTGGTATGATGGACTGTAAGAAGGCTTTGACAGAGTCTGACGGTGACATCGAGAAAGCAATGGAAATTATCCGTAAAAAAGGACAGGCTATCGCCGCTAAACGTTCTGATCGTGAGGCTGCCGAGGGTTGTGTGTTGGCTAAGAAGGATGGCGAGTTCGCCGCTATCATCGCTTTGAAGTGCGAAACGGACTTCGTGGCTAAGAATGAGGACTTCGTAGCTTTGACTCAAGCTATCTTGGACGCTGCCGTGGCTAACAAATGCCGTACTTTGGACGAGGTGAAAGCTTTGCCTATGGGCAAGGGTACTATCCAAGAAGCTGTTACGGATCGTAGCGGTATCACTGGCGAGAAAATGGAGTTGGATGGCTACTGCGTAGTTGAAGGTGCTTACACTACTGTATACAACCATATGGGCAAGAACCAACTTTGTACGATCGCCGCTTTCAACAAGGAGTCTGAGGAAGCCGCTCACAATATTGTTATGCAGATCGCCGCTATGAATCCGATTGCTATTGATGAGGCTGGTGTTCCTGAGTCTGTAAAAGAGAAAGAGATCCAGGTTGCTATCGAGAAGACGAAGGCTGAGCAGGTACAGAAGGCTGTAGAGGCTGCATTGAAGAAGGCTGGTATTAATCCTTCGCATGTAGATAGCGAGGCTCACATGGAAAGTAACATGGATAAGGGTTGGATCACGGCAGAGGATGTAGCTAAGGCTAAAGAAATCATTGCTACTGTTTCCGCTGAGAAGGCGGCTAACTTACCTCAACAGATGATCGAGAATATCGCTAAGGGTCGTCTGGGCAAGTTCTTGAAAGAGGTTTGCTTGTTGAACCAAGAAGACATTATGGATGGCAAGAAGACTGTAAGAGAGACAATGAAGGAGATCGATCCTGAGTTACAAATCTTGGCGTTCAAACGTTTCACTTTGCGTGCTGAATAATTGCGGTAACGTATTTGATATAAAGAAAAAGGCGGTACAACCCAATGTATCGCCTTTTTTATGAAGTATAGCTTACTTGCCCATAGAAGATATACTTACTTGTCCAATGCAGTATATCTTACTTTGCCAAGTAAGTATATCTGTTTAATTTTTTCTTATTTCAATGCGGCCAACGCATCCTTAATACGTTTGATCGCCTCCACGATATTCTCATCGCTGGTAGCGTAACTCATGCGGATACACTCAGGTGCCCCGAAAGAGGTACCACCTACGCAAGCTACGTGCGCTACTTCTAAGAGATACATAGCTAAGTCATCAGCGTTGTTGATTACACGGGTTCCATCTGTCTTGCCGTAATAATAACTACATTTGGGGAATAAGTAGAAGGCGCCTTCCGGCTTATTCACCTCGAAGCCCGGAACTTCTTTCGCTAAATTAACGATTAAGTCACGACGACGTTCGAAGGCCTTGCGCATTTCCTCAACGGGTTCTTGTGAGCCTGTATAAGCCGCTTCCGCCGCTTTTTGAGATACGGAGCAAGGGCCAGAGGTATATTGTCCTTGTAATTTATTAACCGCTTTCACGATCCATTCCGGTCCGGCGATGAAACCGATACGCCAGCCAGTCATCGCATACGCTTTGGAAACGCCGTTTACGATAACCGTACGGTCTTTCATTCCTTTGATAGAAGCGATGCTGTTGTGTTTACCAATATAGTTAATATGTTCGTAGATCTCATCCGCTATAACGATGATATCCGGATGCTTTTTCAATACTTCCGCTAAACCTGCCAATTCCTCGGCGCTGTAAACAGAACCCGTCGGGTTGGAGGGAGAGCAAAGGATTAACGCTTTTGTCTTAGGTGTAATAGCGGCTTCCAGCTGAGCTGGAGTGATCTTGAAATCTTGCTCGATACCAGCCGGAACGATAACGGGAGTTCCTTCCGCTAACTTCACCATCTCCGGATAGCTTACCCAGAAAGGGGCAGGGATGATAACCTCGTCCCCCGGATTTACCAATACCATGACCGTGTTACAAACGGATTGTTTGGCACCGTTTGCGCAAGAGATCTGGCCTGCTGTATATTCCAGTCCATTCTCGTTCTTCAATTTGGCAACGATAGCATTACGTAATGCCGGATAACCCGCTACGGGAGAATAACGTGAGAAATTATCGTCAATCGCCTTCTTCGCGGCTTCTTTAATGAAGTCGGGAGTATTGAAATCGGGTTCTCCCACACTTAAGTTGATAACATCGATACCTTGAGCTTTCAACTCACCGCTCTTTTGTGACATCGCCAATGTTGCTGAAGGCGATAAACTCGCTAAACGATCTGAGACTTGTGTCATGACATTGCTTTTTGTATAGGTTGTTTTATTATTATGCGACAAAAGTAATCAATAATCGGAATTCTTGCAACGTTCTGATAACTATTTAATGTTATGCAGCACATGCCCCATACGTTCTTTCTTCGTTTTCATGTAGAATTCGTTGTATGGATTTGGTTTCACCTCGATAGGAACGTTCTCTACTACCTCAAGTCCGTAAGCTTCCAGACCTACGCGTTTTACCGGATTATTGCTCATCAGGCGCATTTTCGTTACGCCGATATGACGTAAGATCTGTGCTCCGACACCATAATCTCGCTCATCCGCTTGATGGCCTAAATGCAAGTTCGCGTCCACCGTATCCAAACCATCCTCTTGGAGCTTGTATGCTTTCATCTTCTCCATCAATCCGATGCCTCGTCCTTCTTGGTTCAGGTAAACGATAACGCCTTTGCCTTCTTGGTCGATGCGGCGCATAGCCTCGTGCAGTTGCTCTCCGCACTCGCAACGCATGGAACCGAAGATATCACCTGTAGCGCAAGATGAGTGCACGCGTACTAAGATAGGCTCGTCTTTCTCGAATTTACCCTTTATCAAAGCTATATGCTCTAATCCATTGCTTTTCTGGCGGAAAGGAATGAGACGGAAATGTCCGTACTCGGTAGGGAGATCTACCTCTACGCCGTTCTCTACGATCGATTCGGTCCGGAGGCGATAAGCGATCAGGTCCTTGATGCAAATAATCTTGATATCGAATTTCTTGGCTACCTCAATTAATTGCGGCAGACGTGCCATGGTTCCATCCTCGTTGATGATCTCGATCAAGGCTCCGGCGGGATATAAACCGGCTAACCGGGCCAAATCCACGGCAGCCTCTGTATGACCCGCACGGCGAAGTACGCCACGAGAGCGGGCACGGAGCGGATTGATATGTCCGGGACGTCCCAGATCGGATGGCTTGGTCTTTGGATCTGCCAGCGCCAAGATCGTTTCCGCACGGTCGTACATGGAAACGCCGGTCGTACATTTCCCTCCTAATTTATCTACTGTTATCGTGAAAGGAGTACCTAATAAAGAGGTGTTATTGGCAACTTGCATATCCAGCTCCAACTCTTGGCAACGTTCTTCCGTGATCGGGGCGCATAATACACCTCGTCCGTTTTTCAACATGAAGTTGATTTTTTCCGGGGTTACTTTCTCGGCCGCGATGATAAAGTCTCCTTCATTCTCCCGGTCCTCGTCGTCTACAACGATTAAGAACTTTCCTTCACGGAAATCCTCGATAGCTTCTTCGATGGTGTTTAATTGAATCTCGCTCATATTTATTGATTATTTATATCCGAGTTATTTTTTAGCAAATGTAATGAATATATCATATTGATCAGCTCCTTACTGGTCTTTTGTACCATGACGATATCATGCCGTAGCAATTTACGTTGGTACGTAGCCAATAGGTAGATCGGCAATCCCAGTGGGAAGAAAATACCGATAGCCAAGGCAAGTTTCCCGTTTATATGCTTGCTTAGCTTATTATTGTAACCTCCGATGACCGGGTAGTCCATCAATTTATTCAGGAGTAAATTCTGGTCGGAATTACTTAATTCCTCCACGATATTTTCCGTGTCCTGAGCTAACAGTTCCGCTGTGTTATCTTTTCCGCCTTGTTTCCAAAATGTCAGATAATTGATCCAACGTTTATGGTTTGCCAGATAAGTCGTGCTTTCTTCCACTAATTTCTCCAGTTGAGGAAGGGTTGCCTCATAATCGGGGGTGTATATGATAACCTCTTTCCGCTCCACTTTTCTCCCTTCACGCTTACCTATTAAGTTCTTCAAGGCATTCACGTAAGTGTCGGCATTCAAGATAACAGAATCTTTTACCGCTTTATAGGTTAGGAATATACCCATAGGTGTTAAGACCACGGAGCTAAGCCACATACCTTCCCATGCGTCCCAAACGCCGTCGCGTGCCATCTTGAAGCCCATATTATCTATAATATAATAGAAGATAAACAAGATTACCGAGATAACGACCGGTACGCCCAACCCACCTTTACGGATGATGGCTCCTAAGGGCGCTCCGATAAAGAAGAACATGATGCAAGCGAACGATACCGTGAATTTCTTATGCCATTCCGTCAAGTGGCGGCGTACCTTATAGGCCTCGTCGCCAACCGTGGCCGCACGGAAATAATAGTCGGTCTTGATATTCTCGATCGAGGATTTGGCCCGGCCTAATAAAGCCGCTTTACTACTCGGTGCCTGCGCTTGGTAAAGACTGTCGAAATCCAACTGGATGGTAGGAGTGATTACCGGCAATTTTTCCTGCTGCTCGTCTGGTTGCCCCTCGGCTTCACTCTCTTTTTTAGCTCGTAAGGACTTTAGTGTTTTTACGTATGAGGCATCGTAAATGCTTTTTGCGTTCACGTCCTTGATGCTATCCAAGCGTACGCCCATCGAATCGATAGAGGTTTGTAAATCCTTCAAGTTTTTTCCCATATATTGGTTCTGCATGAAAGATTCGTCGGTACGGTTGAAATTCGCGTCGAATTCAATCAAGATATCCTTGCTGCTGAATGATTCCCGTCGATAGGGGACGGCGGTTCTCGCTTGCGTCGTGTTGGCTTGGCTTTTACCTACGTTCTCGAAAGATTCTCCGTTAAATAAAGATAGGACAAGGAATAATTTATCGGCGGATGTCTTTAGCCGTCCGGAGTCCGCTACGATTACACGGGCGTTATTGAATCCTTCCGAATAATCATAGATCATCACGTCTTTTAATAAACCGTCCTTCGGGTCCTTTTTCTTCACATATACATTGAATCCGGGAATATCTTTGTAGAATGAACCTTCCGGAATATCCAATTCCGGTGATTTCTGGCGCATGGAATATAATAATGTATATAGCTTGACTTGGACAACGGGCATTACGTTGTTTTGGAAGAAAAAGGCTCCCACGCTCACAAATAGTAGCGTTACGATCAAAGGACGCATGATATGTATCAATGATACCCCGGCAGACTTCATGGCCAGTAATTCCAGACGTTCCCCTAAATTTCCAAAAGTCATTAATGAGGCTAATAGAATAGCCAAGGGAAGTGCCATCGGGACAAGAAACAAGGCCGCATACATAAACATCTCCGCTAATACAGGGATACCAAGGCCTTTTCCCACCATATCGTCGATGTATCGCCAAAGAAATTGCATCAACACAATAAACAGACAAATACCGAATGTCATAAGAAACAACGGCAGGAATGTCTGCAGCATAAATGTATATAATCGTTTTATTCTCAACATTGCCTAATCTGGTTGAAGTGGCAAAAGTAGTGTAAAAAACGATAACACCCCACAGATTTCTGTAAAACTACTCTAAATACCAAGCGTTCGCTTCAAATCTTCCACTTGCGAGTCCCATAAATTAATGGAATCTTTTTTCTCCCCGGGTTCGGAGAAATCCGTAATCTCAAGTGCCGTAGAACCTGTTAATTCGATTGTATGGATTATAAATTCGAAATAAGCGTTCTCATCTTCCTCGTCCACCCAGCGGTAACGGATAAAGTTCTCCGGCTTGGAGTCGATCACTGTTGCCTCTTGGGCCTCTTTACTCCATTTAAAGGTGTAGAGATTATCATTTATAATGACCTCGTCGGCGAACCAAGCGGAAAGTCCCAAAGCGGTGGTTAGGTGATTCCACAAGCTTCGTCGTGAAACTTTATCGAAAATGTATTCGATATGAAACTTCTCTTTCTTCATTGTTCTTATCCTTATATTTGCCGCAAGATACATAAAAGATTTGAAAACGACTAATTTTAATGATGAAAAAAGTAACTAATAACTAACTGATTAGGTGGAGGTCTTAAAAATTAAGCGAATTTTTTTTATTGAAAATGTTGTGTAATTCAAAAATAACCCCTACTTTTGCACCGTCAATAAGAGAAATAGTGACAATGAAATGATGGCGAGATAGCTCAGCTGGTTAGAGCGCATGATTCATAATCATGAGGTCCCCGGTTCAATCCCGGGTCTCGCTACCTAGAAAAGGAGGTCGATTTTTCGATCTCCTTTTTTCTTTTGCTATCAGATGGTCTTTTGGGAGGATAAAAAAACCTGAACAATCTTTCTCGTAAACGATCTTGATTGTTCAGGCAAAATAATTATGTAACCTCGCGGTTATGTTAATTAGGTTTGCCTACATCATAATTTAAGGGTAATTATATATGTAAGCAGGGTCATAGGGTAAAATTTCGCAAATTGCTTTGCTTGATTTATAAATACAAAGATATGTATGTCTAAATGTTTTGAGTGATGGTATTTGTCTCAATAGGAGAATGTATTTCTATCATATAAATAACGCACGCCTCGGAAATCATCTGAAGCGTGCGTTTAGCATATAAAATTTAAATCTAGTTACCCTTGTTTATGTAGTGACCCTGCTGTGATTTTTATATGCTTACCCTAATGTCTGTTGCGAATATATTCATAATATTCATAGGTTGTATCTTTATTTGATCGGTATTTGTATCAGTTTAGTGTGTAAAACTATCAACAGGTGGAGTGGGCCTTGTGATGAAGCGGGTTTCCGTTAATATTTAAATAAAGTTAAGACGGTGTTCGTGTCAATATCATGGGTATTCCTATCACGGAGAATGCGGTTTTTGAGAGAAAAACAGCGCACGCCCGAAATTCTCTAATCTCGTGACGTGCGCCAAAGCATATAAAAATTGAGGGTATCTTAATTCAGTGTTATATGTTGGATAACGGTTGCCCAGTCGGCAATTACAATATTAGCCGAAACTTCTCCAGAGTACTTGAAAGTGATCTCGGTGCGTTTTCCGGGGTTTGCAGCGAATAATTCTCCGTTTTTGTCTTTTTCGCTAGAAAAAATAAGATCACCGTCCTTGTAAAGCTCTATCGTTATATTTTGAGCCGGAAAAATGGCTTGGGCTTCTGTTGTCAAATTACCTTTTTCGTCAAAAGAAGCGGGGAAAGCGAATTCAACCTCTTCTCCTGTTGGGTTGCCATTGTAGTCCAATGAGCTTTTTGTATTTTTAATTCGATATTCAAAATTTCCGGCATTACTCCCTAGATACTTGATCAGTCCTTTCGTTGAAAGCTGGAAAATTGAAGTTTTGCGAATGATTTGTAATTCGTTTGATACGGTGGATTTTGTTGAAGAGTTCTTATGAAGCGTAACTTGTCCATAGAACAAATCGCTCGGAATATTAGCTATGCCGTTATTCTCTTTTAGACTGACTTGCAAATCGGATATAATATTGGCTTTGCTCATGTTTGAAATCTCTTCGTTTCCAGAATTGATTCCACTCCATGCGATCACGGTTATGTCATTACTGTTCGGGCAGTTAATGTCTATAGCCCGGCGAGATAAAATTGTAGATTTGTTTACATTAATCTGCTCGAAGAAATCGTTGTTTTGATCGAAGACAAATAATGTAGCTCCATTCACCTCTCCCTTGGTCGTAATGTCGTTACCATCTGAATTCATTGCTTTTAATACCACGGAGAATGGCACTTCGGCTTGTTCAATAACCTCACTCGTTGTTGCTACTACGTCATTTGAATCATCCGTGCAAGCGGAGAATGACAAAACTGTGAAAATAACAGAAACCGCAAATACGCAATTTGCGAAAAAATTACCCTTTTTCATGACCCTACTTTTTATATGCTTTACCCTTAATCTAAGTGACTTGGTTTTTTTTGACCGCCCCTCAACGGTCTTTCCTTATCACTACATCGCGAATGTATGTATAAAAATCATAGGTTGTATCTTTTATGATGGGTATTTTTATCAAAAAAGTAGGTAAAACTATCATTATACCTCTATGTCCCTTTATTGATGCATGTTTTGGATGATGCTTAAATAATGTTAATTAGTTTGTTCCTATCAATTTGAGTGGTAAATATATCATCGCTGGTCCTTACTGATAGCCTTGCCTCTGTTGTGTGATAGGAATGCAGTTGTTGTTAACGTCTATTAAAACGCCAGTAAAAAACGTTCGTTTAAATCTTGCGTTTTTATGTGTATAAATTATGAAGTCTCATTGATAATCATGTTATTTTTTTTATTATTTTTATCCAACTGAATAACTGAAATTTAAATAAAATTTTTGACCTTTGTAAGGCTGCAAAAAAGTTGAAGATAAAAACGCAAGATTTAAACGAACGTTTTTTACTGGCGTTTTATATAAATAACATCTTAATAATCAATGATATGAGATCAAAAGGTTTTAAAGCGAAATTTATGATGGCATTTTGGGGCTTGTTCGTTGAAGCTCATTATATTGCTGCGGCCAATGATACAATGGAGGGCTCTCAAGGAATTCTACCTTTTATCATTTTACTGATAGTGTCCATATGTGTAATAGCTTTTTTGAGTTATTATATGTATAGGTTGAAGAAAGAGTATATTGCCAAAGATGGTGAGCTTATGGCGAGAAACGATGAGCTTCTTCGGTCTGTCGATGCGTTAAGCGTAAAAAATCGGGAGATCCAACAAATGTTGGTCAATAAAATCCGTGAGACTGATAATTGGAATAGGGATAATGAGGTAGAACGGGAGGATTTGAAAAAGCGCCTTGAGGAAATGGAAAAGCTCCATAATTCGTTTTTTGTTGAAACGATTCATGAAATGCGTACTCCACTATCGCTTGTGCTTGGTTCGTTGAGTGAGTTGTTGCAACGTAAAAATGATATTGACTCTAGTGAAGCGACTCAATTATTGTCTGCTTACCGTAATACCTTGGCTCTTCAAGACCTTATCGAGCAATTGCGAAATACCCGTCATGGAGATGACGTGGCAAACCATCTTCGGATAGCTCGTTATGACATGATCAGTATAACAAAGCAGATTTGTGATTTATTCGTGGACTGGATAGCCATGAATAATGTGGAATTTCATATTAATACCCAAACCTCTGTTCTTTGGGTCTGGATAGATCGTCGGAAGATGGAGTTTGCCTTGCGTGTACTTTTATCTAATGCGTTAAAAAATACCTACCGCTTTGGAAAGATCTCGATCAATATTTCCGTGGTGCGCTCGAATGGCAAGGCTTATTGTTCTTTCTCTATCCAAGATGATGGGTTAGGAGAAAGCGAAAGTACCCGTTTGGGTTTGAAACAGATCGTGGATATGACAGAATCCTCCGGCGCTATTTTCGAAGGAATTTCATCGGAGGACGAGACGGGAACCCAATATACGATATTGATTCCTTTGGGGAGAAGCCATTATATGGAACGTGCCGTGGAATTCATCGAGCCGGATGGTGATCTGGTAAAGCTGAATGAGATGCAGAAGGAGGAGATCGCCGAGTTGATCCAAGTTGTTCCGAAAAAGAAAGAGACCGGGAAGAAAATGCTGGTGATTGATGACAGTGATCAGATTCGTTGGTTCCTGCGTCATGTTTTTGCCAGTGAGTATCATGTTTCGGAAGCTCATAATGGCCAGGAGGGTGTAGAGATCGCACGAGCTGAACGGCCGGATCTTATTTTATGTGACGTGATGATGCCCGTTAAAGATGGGCTTGCTACCTGTCGTGAAATCAAAGGCATCCCAGAATTAGCGCAAGTGCCAGTTGTCTTGCTAACCGCAAAGGTAGAGAGTGAGGATGTTATAGCTGGCATTGAATGTGGCGCCGATGATTATATAACCAAGCCATTCGATGTAGAGGTGCTACGAAGTAAGGTAAACAGTTTGTTGAAACGTAGGGATGAGATGAGACGTTTCTATACGTCGAGTCCTGTAGGTGCGCATCCCGAGGTAGAGAAAACGGTAAAGAAAGATGATTCCCCTTCCAATCTTTTTATGGATGCGGTTATCTCGACGATCGAGAAACATTTGGATGACCCTAGTTTTGAGGCGAAGATTTTGGCGGATTCTTTAAACATGAGTCTCCCTACATTATATAGAAAGATAAAACTCTACTCGGATAGTAGTATATTGGAGCTTACCCGTATGGTACGTTTGAAGAAAGCCGCCGAACTGATCAGTATGCAGCGATACTCTATCCAAGAGGTTTCGGAAATGGTCGGCTTCAACGATACCGCCACTTTCCGTAAGCGTTTTACGGAACAATACGGCGTCACTCCTTCACAGTATCTGCCGGGTAAGAATTAATCGTTTTGCCATTTCCCGAAAATCGCCGGGGAATGGCAAAATTTTTTAGTTGTTTTTTGATACGATATTTTTCAACCTCTTTTTGATAGCCTTACAACGGTGCTAATCAGCCCGGAAATATCCCGAATGAAAATTTATAGTTTTACCTCTTATTTATGAAAGTAACACCTATTTACTTTTTTTTATAGTCCAAATACCTTTGCGATGTCATCAACGAACAACAGATTGGTCATGGGGAAGATTTGAACAAAGAGTTCTTGTTATGTGACTGAAAATGTAAAAAGTGATTGAGAAAGAAAGGTTTATATAAAAGATTTATTAACTCATAAAATTATATGTATATGAAACTTAGAAATTTATTATTCGGGACAATGATCGCTTGCGCGTTCGCGGCGTGTTCAAATGAGGATGATCCTATCCCTAACGTGGATCCGACACCTACTCCAGAAACAGGCACTGCGGATCTTACGATTGTGGTAAAGAATTTGGCAAAGAATACACAGACAAAAGCTGCTGATGATTCTAATGCTAAAGAGGGCGAAACTGCGATTCACAATTTATTTGTGGCACTTTATAATGAGGATGGGACATTCTTGCAAGTTAGTGATATTACTGCTAATAAGGATGAAGAGCAAACTAGTTCAAACAATGAGATTCAGTTTAAGGGATTAAAGGCAGGTGCTTCTTATCGTGCGTTGGCTTTCGCTAATGTCCCCAAAGAGGCTCTTACTGCAACTGCTAACTCTTTTGATTTGACATCTGCTTACTATGTCTTAACCGGAGCAGAAGCGAATGGATTGCCTATGAGTAGTGGAATTAGTCCAGTATTCACTCTTGCTGAAGGTGAAAATTATTATGGTTACTCAAACGCTACAGGAGGAAACAGTATTGAATCTGGAAAACCTTTAGGATTAATTAGAAATGTGGCTCGTGCGGAATTGAGTGCTCTTTCTTTGGATATGACTCAAGTCAAGGTTAATAATATTCAAAAATACAAATCAGGAACAATTAAGTTTGTACCTAAAGATGTTTTTGTATTACATGGTCGTAAAAAAGCGAATGTGGCAGACCAAAGCATAAATAATGATCTGTGGTTCAATCTGCCAAATAGGGTTTGGGGTAATATTGCCGCTACTTATGAAATTGCTAATAGAGATGATTATTATTCCGGAACTAACGCTAGTAGCTCATTCGGTCGTTTTGCTGGAACTGTCGATGCGACTAATTATATAAAGGCATTGAGCACAGAAGAAACAACATATACTCAGAGTTGGAATGGTACTACTATTACCGGAAGTAAAGCAATTACTCTTGCTAACTCTTTATATTTTTATGTGTTGCCTAATGATCAGACAAAAGCGGCCAGAGAACAAGAAGATCCGGAAGAAGAAGGCCCGGCTTTCGTCTTGGATAAAACAACTTTGGCATCCGAATTGGTAATCAGTGGTGAAGTTTATATAAAAGCTATAATGAACGATAACACATCTTGGACATTCGGCGAAGAGAGTACTCCTGTATTGCGCTATTGGCCGATAAAGATTGGTATCGATGGATTAGATAGTGAAGACACATATTATGGTCAGGTACATAGAAACGTGGTTTATCAGATTTCTGCTACTATCGCAGGTAATGGTTATGCAGATCCGACTCTCCCTAAGGATGATCCTACAGCCGACTTGTTTGTAAAGACAATGGTTATGAATTGGGGTACAGCCACTCAAGCTCCTGTTATCGAATAATATCAATTCTCTAATAATAACCAAAAGGCATTCTCTATCAACAGGGAATGCCTTTTTTGTTATAAATATAATATGTCAATGCCCGTTGGCAAAGTTAGAAAGTTAAAAGATTTATGTTTAAGAAGTTGTTCTCTCCGGACACGCCCCAGATGCCATTCTATGGTAAATAATCCAAATCATCTACCATATCTACCATTATTTATGTAATCTTTTGATTGTAAATGATTTATCTTATGGTGGTAGATAGTGAACATCTACCACTACAAACTTCGATCTACCATCATTAGGTTACCGGAAAGATTAGCACGAACAATTACTACTAACGATAAATAATGTATAACATTCTGTATTTCAATAAATAATAGTTTTTGCATAGAAAAACAAAAGTTTTGCTATAGAGAAACTTTTGTTTCTTCAGTATGAAATAAAAGTTTCTTCAGTATGAAACCACTAACTTCACCTATTGAAACTCTTATTGGCTTTAATCCCTTTGTCTGTCTCTTATGAAATCTTCAAATACTAAATATACGAGTCCGCAAGCTTGAGAAGTGATTTTTTTGCGTTTCCCATTAAAACATGGTAGATGCAGAATGAAAATTGTAGATGTTATTCCATCTGCAACCACTATATAACATATTTATTTACAATAAGTATGAGGTTGAATTGTAGATATTGTAGATGTTCTCATGAAATAATATTCCGGTTCTTAGGTTCAAGACATATGGGATCGCCATCATAAGGAAAGGATAGTAAATTTTGTAGTCTCCGGATCAATTCATAACCAGAATTATATATGCAAAAAAGGCACTCCCGATAAAAGGAATGCCTTTTGGTTGTTATTCAGAGAATAGATATTATTCGACAACTGAAGATTGATTTGCGCTACCCCAATCAAGAACCTTTGTCTTAACAAACAATTCAACAAAGTCTGTTGGAGGAACAGTCGGATCATCATATCCTCTACCAGCTAAAGTCGCGTCAATACTGTAAATTATATTACGATGGATCTTTCCATCCTTTAAATACTCAGCCGTAGCTGCTGCCATTTCATTCGTCGCAGCAATTTTAATAGGCCAATATGCTGTTTTCTCCGCATAGTTGTATACTGCATTACTTCCGCTCTTTTTAGCATTTTCGAGCTTATAAGTACCTTTAACTACAATTTCAGTTGCAAGATCCTCTGGTTTGAAATTTTCAGCACCATTCATTTCACGAGCAGCCTTAACTTGGGGATTTTCGAACACATAGAATTTAGGGGCGATTGTGATAGTCGCAGACACACCATCTTCAGTTGCGATATTCTGTACCAATGCGGTGGCTGGTAAACTGGCCTTGTATCCTTCAATAATAGAACCTCTCATATTCGTAAACATAGCGTCATCATTCACGAAATCTCCTCTATAACCTGAAGCATAATCTGTAGCATTAGCAGCATAAGTTGTGGACACATTACCCCATACGGTATTGCTAACGACATTCCACCAGCTATTGCCATTACCCATATCTGCTGCATTGGACTTCGTCCGCCCATGCATGATGAATACACATTCTGGTACAATCGTCGCAATTCCTTCAACGTATACATCTTTTGCAGCTCTAGTCATGTCTAAGCTAAGTCCCGTAAAATCAATGCGCGCTACATTTCTTATCAAGTACAAGGGATCTGCTACAAGAATATGTTCACCTTCTCCCACTGTTTTAGTATATCCATAATAGTTTTTACCTGCTTGTAAAGTGAATGGATCAGACAAACCACTACTCATTGGTAAATAGTTTTCTGCGAATCCGGCAGCTGGCATCGTATATACAGGAGATACAAAGTTGTCAATTGTTGTACCAGCCAGTGAGATTTCAGGCATATTAGCAAATGCGATAGCACGTAATTGCGCACCTTCTGTCAGTCCGGCAAATTGAACCTCATCATTATCCGCAGCAGCATCCTCATTGGCAATATCAGAGGTTGAAGCGACAAGCGCTCCAGTTTCAGCATCATAAAGAGCAACTGTTAAGTTTGTAATTTTAGCTTCATTTTCAGTCTGTGTCCCCTCCGCTGCAGCTTTAGTCAAACTTCTAGCCACATTTTTCACAGAAATAGTCAGTGTTGCGTTATTTTCCCCTGTTTGCGGTTGATCCGGTCCTACGATAGGATCATCCTCGTTTGAACACGCCGCGAATGCGCAAGCGATCATTGTTCCGAATAATAAATTTCTAAGTTCTATTTGGGAATGGCTATAAGAGATTGTTTTTAGCATAATTATGCTTTTGTTATATGCAGGTAAGTAACAACTCAGTAGTATTATTATAATAATGTATGGGAGCGGATGGCATGATGAGAATTTATCGGAATAAGCTTGTTTTTCAACAGAAGAGTCTTTACCTTTATAAGATTATACGTGAATTATTAATCAACTAAAAACCATAAAACTATGGAACATTACGTGAACATCATGTTGGATGGCGGCTTCAAGGCTGTGTTTGGAGATAAGCAAGTGGCGATGGATTTGCCGTATGATCTCCCGTCAGGGCGAGACAGGTCGTGACTGGAAGTACGAGCTGCTTCCTGTGTATGGAATCTATCTGTTGAACTTCAGCTTGCCAGAGTTTCCGTTGTGGCGTACGGACGTGGTGCTAGCGAACGAGCTTACGGGTGAGACTTTTGGACGGATCAAGCTCAAACAGGTCTATATTTCATTCGAGCGGTTCGATTTGAGTTATGAGGAGTGCGAGACTCCGTTGGAAATAATACAAAGTCTCTGATCTGATAAGCCGGTTGCGGACTGAAACTATAGCGGATGACACGGATCTTGGGGAGAAGTATCTTTCTTGATCCGTGCCATCCGAATCTGAAGTAATATCCGTCTCATGCGTCTAACACCCCATTAAACCGGTCTATTGCCTGTCTTTTACTAGCATCGATGATTTTCGCATATACTTGTGTGGAGATGATGTTCTTGTGTCCTAGTAATTTACATACCGTATACAAGTCAATGCCAAGAGCTAGTGAAAGAGTGGCGAAAGTATGGCGGGCGGTGTAAGTAATATTTAGAAATGCAATAAAAAACAGAATGGTGCGAATTAAACGTAAATCGTTTATAATTAAGCATTTTACAAGAATTGCATGATAGTCAGACCTGCAAAATAAAACAAAATATTGCAGCGTTTCAGTTACCAGACTGTTAGCCGCCTGTTTCGGAAACAACGGCAGGTAACCGGATTTTTACCGGTAGAGGCAGAACGGATTTTTATTCACTGTTTATCAATGTTTTGCATACCAAAGAACGCTTTTGAAAGGAGTATTTTTACAACCTAAAAAAGAGCGTATGAAAGTGGAAAAATTCAAGGTATTGCTCTACCTGAAAAAGAGCGAGCCGGGCAAGACCGGCAAGGCCCCGATCATGGGACGGATCACCCTCAACCGCACGATGGCGCAGTTCAGCTGCAAGCTCTCCTGCACCCCCGGGCTGTGGAACGCGCGTGAGAGCCGGCTGAACGGCAAGAGCCGGGAAGCGGTGGAGACCAATGAAAAAATAGAAAGACTGCTGCTTGCCGTACACTCGGCCTTCAATTCCCTCATGGAAAGAAAAAGGGATTTCGATGCCGCTGCGGTCAGGGACATGTTCCAGGGCAATGCGGGCATGCAGATGACCCTGCTCAAACTTCTCGACCGGCATAACGGGGAAATGAAGGCCCGTGTTGGTGTGGACCGTGCGCCCACCACACTCTCGACCTACCTCTTCACCTACCGCACGCTTTCCGAATTCATCAAGGCGAAATTCAAGGTTACGGACCTTGCCTTCGGGCAGCTCAACGAGCAGTTCATCCGCGACTACCAGGATTTCATCCTTCTGGAAAAGGGATATGCCGTGGACACGCTTCGCGGCTACCTGGCCATCCTGAAAAAGATCTGCCGCATCGCCTACAAGGAGGGCCACTCGGAGAAATACCATTTCTGCCACTTCAAGCTGCCCAAGCAGAAGGAAAGTACGCCGAGGGCATTGAGCCGTGAGAATTTCGAGAAACTGCGTGATCTGGAGATACCGGAAAAACGCAGGTCACATATTATCACCAAAGACCTCTTCCTCTTCGCCTGTTACACCGGCACCGCCTACGCGGATGCGGTAAGCATCACCCGGGAGAACCTTTTCACTGACGACGGGGGCAGCCTCTGGCTGAAGTACCGTAGAAAGAAAACCGACTACCTCGGACGTGTCAAGCTGCTTCCGGAAGCCGTCGCGCTGATTGAGAAATACCGGGACGATACCCGCGAGACTCTTTTCCCACCACAGGACTACCATACCCTCAGAGGAAATATGAAAGCCCTGCGTCTGATGGCGGGACTCAGCCAGGACCTTGTCTACCACATGGGGAGGCACTCTTTCGCCTCGCTGGTCACGCTCGAGGAGGGAGTACCGATCGAGACCATCAGCAAAATGCTGGGACATAGCAATGTCCGGACCACACAAATTTACGCCCGTGTCAGCCCGAAGCGGCTGTTCGAGGACATGGACAGGTTCATCGAGGCAACCCGTGATTTGAAACTCATTCTTTAACCCTAAAAAATATCATTACCATGCGCAGTACATTCAAGCTCTTATTCTACATCAACCGTAACAAAGTGAAATCGGACGG
Source organism: Parabacteroides sp. AF21-43 (assembly GCF_003635435.1). NCBI lineage: Bacteria > Pseudomonadati > Bacteroidota > Bacteroidia > Bacteroidales > Tannerellaceae > Parabacteroides > Parabacteroides sp. AF21-43. The sequence continues at coordinate 137,248 of NZ_QTMG01000012.1, forward strand.
CACGACCGCCGTCCTCTGCCGGATCAGCATTGACGGCAAGAAGTCAGCCGTTGCCACCGGCATCTATTGCAGGCCGGAGGACTGGGACAGCAAGAAGTGTGAGATCAGAACAGTCAGGGAAAACAACCGCCTCGCCGGTTTCCGTGACCAGCTGGAAAAGGCATACGATAATCTGCTGAAGCATCAGGGAGTGGTCACGGCCGAACTGCTCAAGGCCACCGTGTCAGGTGCCAATTCCGTGCCGGAATACCTCCTGCAGGCCGGAGAGGTGGAACGCGAACGTTTGAGAATCCGCTCGGCAGAAATCAACTCCACCTCGACCTACCGCCAGTCGAAGACCACGCAGCTCAATCTCAGACAGTTCATCGAATCCCGCGGAATGAAGGACATCGCCTTTTCGGACATCACCGAGGAGTTCGCCGAATCGTTCAAGGTCTTTCTTAAGAAGGAGCTGGGCTACAGGAACAGCCACGTGAACCACTGTCTGTGCTGGCTCAACCGGCTCATCTACATCGCCGTGGACCGGGAGATATTGAGAGCCAACCCGATAGAGGATGTGGCATATGAAAAGAAAGAACCGTTAAAGCTAAGGCACATCAGCCGGGGTGAGTTGAAGCGGATGATGGAAACCCCGCTGCCCGACCCGATGATGGAGCTTGCACGCAGGACGTTCATCTTCTCCTCGCTGACCGGTCTGGCCTATGCGGACACGAGAGCACTCCATCCCCGGCACATCGGAAAGACCTCGGAAGGAAGAAAATATATCCGCGTCTGCCGGGCCAAGACGGACGTGGAGGCGTTCATCCCGCTGCATCCCATAGCCGAACAGATACTGGAACTTTACAACACCACGGATGACGACAGACCGGTATTCCCGCTGCCGGTCCGCGACGTCCTCTGGTACGAGGTACATGGAATGGGCGTGGCATTGGGCATGAAGGAGAACCTGTCCTACCACATGGCCCGCCATTCGTTCGGAACCCTGATGCTGTCCTCCGGCATCCCGATAGAGAGCATCGCCAAGATGATGGGCCATACGAACATCAACAGTACGCAGGTCTATGCACAGGTTACCGACCGGAAGATATCCGGTGACATGGACCAGCTGATGAAAAGAAGACAGAAAGGGGATACGGTCCTTCTGACGGAAATGTCCGAATAATGAAATGCCGGCCGGAACCATTAAACATTGGTTCCGGCCGGCATTCTTAAATATTGAACGCCCCCGATTATATCAGGGCCTCATGATAATTATCCTCCAGGAGTTTCTCAATGTCGGATACCTTATACAAAATTTTTCCGCCCAGCCGGATATAAGAAATACGCCCCTGGTCCCTATAATCCTGCAGGCATCTGCGGCTGATTCTTAGCAGGTCCGACAACTCCTTGTCAGAGAGAAAACGCTCGCCGTTAAACAGGGGGCGGTTATCCTCCGCAAGCCTTTCCAGCTTCGTCTGGATGTTATCCAGCAGGCCAAAGAACCGGCAGACACTGCCCGTCTCTTTGCTAATAATCCCTTCCATGCTACTTCCGATTAATTATTCATTCTTTCTTTTTTCTCTCACCGCCTTTTCCTTGCGTTTCATGGCGACATAGGCCATCAGCTTTTCTACGTCCTCCGGCCTGTAATAGATTTTCCGCTGGATTTGGGTGAATGCCAGTCGTCCGGTATCCCGGAGAGTCTGCAGGGTACGTGGAGAGATGTCAAGACGCAGGCAGACATCCTGGTTGTCCATTCACTCTTCCGGTTTCTTTTCCCTGTTCTTTTCATACAAGCGGTCCGCCTGTGCGGACAGGCTCTCAGTCCGAGCCAGCATCTCCTCAAAGATTCCGGCTTCAATGTAATATACTTCCATTTTTCTTGTTTTTATTTAAAATTGCTTCCTGTCAGGAACTCAAATTATTGAAATACAGTTCAAAATACTTTCCAAAGGCACTTCCGGCTGGGTGTCGTGGTTTCCGACTCCCCCTCCGGAGCCGTTTTAAGGAGGATTTCCCGTCATATTACGGCTGGAACAGTTTGTAATCCCGTCCTGTGATCTTCCTTATCACGTCGGCGTTTTCCTTAATATGTTCAACCGGTATGCGGCTTATAACACCGGAAACAGTGAAATCCTTACGTCTGACCGCCCAGACAATGTCTGAGATACATTCGTACACCTGTGCGTCAATATGCAGGGGCTTGCGCCGGTTGGATGAAAAGTTGTTCAGGAGGGCTTCAATATATTTTTTACCTCTTCCTCCGTTATCGTCTTTTTACTCTCCGGCCGGGATGAAGATTCCTTGTGGGGTACCACCTCTTCCAGATCCCCGGAAATGCAGCTCAAATATGAGCCTTTGGCGGCAACTATATCCAGTATCTCCTTCTCGTTGATATGATACGGATTTGGTTTTTTCCTTTCAATGCTGTCCATAACTATGATTTATACATTAATTCCATGTGACAATTGGGCGTTTTGTAAGGCGGACGTTCCCGATGACGGATTATCGTCCTACGCCGCAAAGAAAAAAAGAATAAACGTGGGAAAGGGTACCTTGTCAGCTATAGTCATATATAGACATGAATAGTCAATACCGGCAAAAGACATGACAAACGGCTGTCCGGCGGGAGGTTTGGATTCTCCCCGACGTTGCCGGGATTGTGATATATCAGGTCATGGAGATATTGGCAGACTGCATTATCGGGATAATGACATACCAAGTTACGGATATTGTGATAGATTATGTCGTTGGAGTGTGGAAGTTGCCATAGGGAGGCTCTTTCAGCAAACGGAAGTACGGAAGGTACAGATATTATTGCAGCCATCATCAACAAAGACCGGAACATCACATTGGGAGAACGGTGCTTATCTGCGATATGATTATCATTTCCTCCAGTCATTTTGTATTGAAAGACCGGGAAAAAGTGGTGACGGGTTTGTAACTCTTTATATTTGTAGCTTTGCTATCGACCAGGGCAATGAATAGTACCCGACAATCCAGTTCTTTATCATATCCAATAAATGAAGAAATAGGGCGGCATATCAACGAATACCCACACCGGGGAGTGACGATTATCAATACAACCGGCTTTTATACAGGACGAGAAGTAAAGATGATGTTTATATTAGCCGGGAAGAGGGAAGCGCCGGTCAGCTTCCGGCTGATAAAAAATATAGACACGGAGGCTTTTGTTTCACAAAGTGCCGTTATAGGAGTTTATGGAGAAGGATTCGATCATATCAAAGTAGAATAAGAAAGAAATAAAAAATGATAATGATCATCATGAAAAGCGGCATCTGCCGTGCTTTTGTTCCCGACACAGGATGCGGTGTGACGCAATGGTTCGCATTCGGCGGTGAAATGGCCGCAAGCATGTCATGCTACTATGGACAGACCGCATCAACGATAGAGATAGAAGCGGAAACGGACTGTGAGATGTTTATCGTGGACAAACCGACTTTGGAAAACCTATGTTCCACACAAATAATCCTAAGAAACAATTTGTAAAATTCGAAACAGAAAAGTATGAAGACAATCATTGCAGAGAAATTATCATAACTTGTGATAATTTTTCGGCCAAAATACTACCCGCAGGGCTGGAGATTTTTTCCGAAAACAGGAGGCTTGACCTTGCTTTCCCGTCCAATCCCGGAGTTACCTTTGCGCCCAGAACGAAAATGACTGCCTGATGCGGCCCACTGAAAGGCGCGAAAATGGAGGTAAACGGAAGTGGAGGCAGATTAGACAGGAAAACTTCAAAGGAGAAATCCGTGAAAAGAAGAAACCTAAAAGGAAAAGGAACATTGCCGGAAACATGAAACCGGCAAACCACCTGCAAGGAAGTATGGTTTATCTGTCTGTCCAAACTCGTTTGGTCGGGCGGATAAATCATTCTTCCCAGTTTGCCTGCCGTGGGGACGGCTTGTGCCATTCATGGGCAAGCGGTCATATACAGCTTTCCGCTTACGGCTCAAAGGAACCGCAAAAAGAAAAATCCATAGAAAACCCGTAAAAGCACCTCTATGGCATAAGCATAAAAGAAATGGGTCTTGCATCATCAGTCTAAACCATTGGTTAGGCGTGATGCAAAGCCCTTTTCTCCGCTTATGCGGCAGTCGGTACACGTTCGTACAAACCTGTTTGGGCGATGGTGTGCCGACGGATAAAACCGCTTTTACGGAATGTTTTTATGTTTATATTAGAAATATTTCTTATTATAAAAACGCGCTAATCATTTTGTCATTCGGGTTGTTTTTATTAAATTTGCAGATTATAGCAATAGTTATGCAAATGAAGCGGATAAATCGACTGAAAATAGTGCTTGCGGAACAAGGTAAAACAGGGAAATGGTTGGCGCATGCATTAGGTAAAAATGAATCGACAGTCTCTCGTTGGTGTACAAACGAAGTTCAACCTTCGGTAGAAACACTACTGACGATTGCCGAAACGTTAAAGATTGATATTAAAGAATTACTTTGTTCTACGCAAATGTGTAATCAAGATGATGGCATCCAAATATAAAGCAATCGATTTTTTCTGCGGAGGTGGTGGAATGACTTGCGGTTTAAGACAGGCAGGGATTAACGTTATAGCAGGTGTGGACTTTGATCAAGATGCCAAAGAAACGTATGAATACAATAATTCCGGAAGTGTTTTCATTCAAACTAATATAAAGAATTTACGGAGCAATTATTTTGAGCGAAAATTTGGGATACGGAAAAATGATGACTTTTTGATTTTGGTAGGATGCAGTCCCTGCCAATTTTACAGTATAATTAATACGGATAAGAATAAAGCCTTAAAATCTAAGGATTTATTAAAAAACTTTGCTCGGTTCATCGAATATTATAGACCGGGATATGTATTAGTGGAAAATGTTCCGGGCATAATCACAAATAAAGATAGCATCTTACCTTATTTTCTACGAAAATTGGAAGATCTCGGATATAAAAATCCTGTTTATAAGGTTGTAGATATGAGCTATTACGGCGTACCTCAAAGTCGTCGAAGATTTTCTCTTATCGCAACACGATTGGAAAATGTCAATATACATTTACCTAAGGCGGACGATAAAGAGACCGTATTAGCCGATTATTTAGGTGAAAGGAACGGTTTTCCCAAAGTTAGCGCAGGCCATAAAGACAGTAGTGTGTTTAACCATACGGTTGCCGGATTAAGTGATGTATGTCTTAAACGATTGGCAAAGACCAAACACGACGGCGGGAACAGACTTGATTGGGCAAATGATCCGGAATTGCAATTACCTTGCTTTGTAGGAAAAGACGATTGTTTTAAAGATACATTCGGGCGTATGTGGTGGCATCGACCAGCTTCGACTATTACAACTAAATTTTATAGTATCTCAAACGGACGTTTCGGACATCCGGAAGAAGATCGGGCTCTTTCTTTACGGGAAGGTGCTACATTGCAAACATTCCCGAAAACCTATGTGTTTAAAACAAATAGTATTGCCGCAACGGCAAAATTAATCGGCAATGCAGTTCCGTGTGAATATGCTCGGCGATTAGGTGAAACGATAAAAGCACTGGAAAACAATGGCACAATTTAAAACTCGGGCAAGAGCTCTCGACTTATTGGGACGGCAACAAATTGCCGGTATCCCTACAGCTATTAACGAGCTTATAAAAAATGCACATGATGCGTATGCGGATAAATTCGATATCGATTTTCTCCGATGTAATAATCTGCTGGTATTACGTGATGACGGGCTCGGTATGACAAAAGAGGAATTTGAAACTCGTTGGCTTACGCTCGGGACCGAAAGTAAATTGGCAAATAAAAAAAGCAGTTTACCGCCTATTGACATATCAAAGCCAAGACGTCCTATCATGGGAGAAAAAGGCATAGGAAGATTGGCTATTGCATCAATAGGAAGTCAGGTTTTAATCGTATCGAAAGCAAAATTAAGATCTAAAGAATATGATATTGTTGTGGCTTTCATTAATTGGGAGATATTCGAGTTGCCGGGGATTAACTTGGAGGATATTGTTATTCCGGTAAGAGAATACTCTCATATGCCGAATGCAGCCGATATTGACAGTATTAAAAATGAAGTAATACAATCCCTTGATAAATTAAATCAAAAAGAACTTATTGACGACAAGGATTTTGAAAAAATAAAAAGTTCTATCACGTCTTTTAAAGTTGACCCACACCAACTTTCTTTACAACTACAACAAGGATTTGAATTAACCAATGGCTGTGGTGGAACTCAATTTTTCATCTCCCCAGTTTACGATACGATTATTTCCGATATAGAGGGAGACGGCAATTCGGACGAAGCTACAAAAATCGAGAAAATGTTGATGGGATTTCACAATACAATGACCCCCGATCATCCTACTCCCGTCGTTGACATTTCATTTAGAGACTATAGGGCGAATGACGGTAGTTTTGTCAGCATCATAGATAAAGAACACTTTTTTACCACGGAAGAATTTGAATTGGCGGATCACCATTTTCAAGGGCAATTTGATGAGTTCGGACAATTCAAGGGATTAGTAAAAATATATGGAGAAAAAACATTTGATCACATTGTAAATTGGCGGGATAACTATTATAGAGAAACCGAATGTGGTCCGTTTAAAATTAACTTGGCGTATTTACAAGGAGAATTGAAAAGTTCTCGTGTAGATGTCGAAAATTATGCCAGGATTAAAGCCAAAGGAGATAAATTCGGAGGTTTATACATATATAGAGATAATATTCGAGTTCTACCGTATGGTGACTCCGATTATGATTTTCTGGATATTGAAAAAAATCGTTCGAAACGAGCATCAACATATTTCTTTTCTTATCGACGAATGTTCGGTGCTATTGAAATAGCGGACCGAGAACACAGCGGTTTGGTAGAGAAAGCCGGACGCGAAGGTTTTATTGAAAATAAAGCATATCGCCAACTTCAAGCGATTTTAAAAAATTTCTTTGTACAACTTGCCGCTGATTTTTTCAGCGAAAAAAACAAAACGGCACAATCGGAATTCTTCAATCAGAAGAAAGACGAGTTCAATGCGTACCATAACGCACTTGAACGTCGGGATAAATTGGCCAAATCGAAAAAGGAGAGATTTGCTCGTGAGCTCGATATCTTTTTTGCCGGTTTAACGGAACATAAATTCGAAAACGAACTGGAAGAATTACTTACGAATTTTAGGAACGATTTACATTCGGTTTTATACATTAACGATGCGGATGAAGCAAGCCAGAAGATAATAGATCTGGAATTTGCCATGAGACAAAAAGTTTCCGATTACAGAAAAAGAATATCGGTGACAAGTCCTAAAGGATTTGCAATGTCAAAATCAATGAGAACGGATTTTGACACGTACCTTAATGAGTTTAAAATTCTGGAACAAACGGTATTTAAAAATATCAATGAAAATATCGATCAGCTAATCGATGATTATACGGCACAGTTGAATCTGGAAATAAGTAAGCGAAAGCGGTTGGAGCAAGCGGTGGAACTGATTTCAGCCGAAGCTCTGTCACTTAATAAGAAGAAGAAAAGCGAAACCAATGATGTTGTTTCCGATGTTTCTCGCAAAATTAAGGATCTTACGAATGAACTGATAATCGATTTGGATAATCAAATACGAAGCGTAAAGAATCAATTCAAATTATTGGCAACCGATAAAGCCGATAACTTTGATTTGGTAACGGAACGCAAGAGAATGGAAGCAGAAATAGAATCCATAAGCAGTCGAAATACGGATGTTATGGAACGCATAATTCGACAATTTGAAAGTTTCTATGTCGAAAAAAACGAAGACGGTCAAATAATTACAAATGACCAAATAGCGGAAGCCGCTTCGGAAGAGTTAGAGGAATTGCGGGAACGATTGCAATCGGACGTTGAATTAAGCCAATTAGGATTGGCTGTCGGAATATTGCACCATGAATTCAACGGTACGGTTAATTCGATTCGACATAGTCTGAAAGATTTAAAAGCATGGTCGGATGTAGATATCAAATTGGAAGGAATATATAAAAACATCAAGGTAAATTTCGAACATTTGGACGGCTATTTAAATTTGTTTACCCCGTTAAATCGACGATTGAATCGACGTCGGGAAGACATATCTTTATTGGATATTAAAACATTTTTAATAGATTTGTTCAAATCCCGTCTTGAACGACACAATATAGCTTTTAAACATACTAACGGGTTTGCAGGTCGAAAAATACACGGATTTCGTTCTACATTCTATCCTGTATTTGTGAATATCATTGATAATGCCATTTATTGGTTAAAACAAAGTGATGTTCCTGAAAAAGTTATTCGGTTGCATGCGGATGATACGGGAATATACATTTCCAATAACGGTATTGAAATAAAACCCCAAGATAAGGAACGAATCTTTGAATTAAGATTTTCCAGAAAGCCCAATGGAAGAGGATTGGGGTTGAGTATCAGTAAAGAGGTTTTGAATGCAGAGAACTATGATATATTTGTGGCACAACCTAAGGAAGGCTCTACAGTTACTTTTAAAATTCAAAAAATGCAATAAAAATATGGCAGACAGATTTATTGAGCAATCGAAAGAAATTGCAAACAACTTTATACAAAATATTGTTTTTATTGATGACAAAGCATATAAGAATGATATGACTAACAATGCATTTAGCGCATTAGATGTATCGAATGTATTTGCACAATCTGGAAAAATCTGTGCTGTATATGCACCCAAATCCATTTCTGATGTTAATAGTTACAATACTATACTAAATAAAGCAGATGTTGTCATTTTAGATTGGTATTTAGATATAGAAAAGGAGGAGAACCAAGTTGAAGATCCCGATGCAGATGCAGATAATGACGATCCGCGCGGAGAGTTTACATTAAAATTGATATCTGATTTATTATCACAAACTGGGATGTTGAAACTGTTAATTGTGTATACTGGAGAAACGGATTTATTTGAAATTACGAACAGTATATATCAGAAAGTGGATCAGCATTCTTTTCATAAAGGAGATTGCGTTATTCAATCTTTAAATTCTAAGATATTAGTTAGAGCTAAAAAACAAAATTCGGAAACTCAATTTGCACATAATCCGGAATTGAAAGATAAAATAGTATCGTATGAAAGCCTTCCGACTTTGATTGTTGAAGAATTTGCAGACATGACCAACGGTTTGTTATCGAATTTTGCTTTATCTTCAATATCGGCAATAAGGAATAATACATCCAGAATGTTAAGCGTCTTTTCTCCCAAATTAGATCCGGCATATCTCGGGCACAAAATATTATTGGAAAACACATTCGAATCCAAGCAACTATTAATAAAATTATTTGGCGAAGCTATTTCGGAATTATTGGAGACAACAGATATTGATACAAAGGATTGGGTTGATAACTGGATTGAAAACCGTATTACAGACGAAACGATAAGTATAAATGGAGTGTCTATTGGCAAATCGAAAGACCTTTTAAAAAAAATGTTTAGTTCCGAGCAACCTCGACTTAAAGATAAATATACAGAAGCTTCAGGAAAAGATATGTCAAATAAAGACGAGGGGAAATTACAATCGCATACCATAGAGTTATTTGCATATGATGGTATCGATGTGAATAAATCGAATGTAGATTTTGCCATTTTGACGCATCATAAAAATATATTTCAACCTGCTATTGGGGCTCCGATATTAACACTTGGAACAGTTATAAAATCTGTAGACAAGTATTATGTTTGTATTCAACAAAGATGCGATTCGGTGAGAATTAAGGAGGAAAGACGATTCTTATTTTTACCTTTAGAAGAAAAAGGCGAATATCCGTTAATTGTGAATAATGAATTGAAATTATTTCCAAATAAATCTTCATTTGCAATAAAAACAGTGAAATTCAAGCCAAAAGAAGGTGCTACAATTATTCAAGCATCAAAAAAGGAGGACAAATATGTATTCTATTCTTCCTATGGAGAAACTTATGAGTGGGTGGTGGACTTAAAAGAAATGCAAGCACAACGTATTTTAAACAGTTACTGTGCACAACTGTCTCGCGTAGGATTGAATGAATCCGAATGGTTAAGACTTATCGCAAAGCAATAATATAGGCTATGTCAGATATTTTTTCTCAAACTAAAAGATCGGATATAATGTCAAAAATATCAAGTAAAGACACTAAACCGGAAATTTTAGTTCGTAAGTTCTTATTTTCAAAAGGATTCAGATATCGTATTAATGTCAAAACATTGCCGGGTAAACCTGATATAGTTTTGCCTAAATATAAAACAATAATATTTGTGAACGGATGTTTTTGGCATGGGCATAATTGCAAAAAGGGAAAATTACCATCCTCAAATACAGATTTCTGGAAGGAAAAAATATCAAACAACAAATCGCGAGATGCCAAAAATTCCGATTTACTTGTAAAACTCGGCTGGAAAGTTATAATTATATGGCAATGTGAAATTAGTAAGATTGATAATAGGACAAAAATACTTAATAAGCTACTGGAGGATATTAAACAATAATAATCACGAGATATTAAATCTAAAATATAAATGCATTAATCGGGAAAATATAGAAAAACTTATTCTATAATTCCGATTTTTGTCTTATCGTTGCGTTTGAAGAGTTCTTTGAAGGTTACGCAACGTACAGAAAAATAATGCAGCAGATAACTAACTTAATCGTAACCTATTACTATTATGAGTAATAAACTTATGCTCATTTCCAACAAATTACACTCTTTTCGTAACTTCTTACCACGGCTTTTTCATTTAAGAAATATTGTT